>DASUYB010000093.1 GCA_036377595.1 Longimicrobium sp.
CATGCCTGTTGCTGAGTCAATGCACATCGAAAATCCGTGTACAACAGAAAATCGGTGAATCCAGTGTTTTGAGCGCGAAAAACCCAGGATTGGCGCCAATCCTGGGTCTCGCATGTAGCCGGAACTGTCGAACGCCTGCACAGAGGACACGGAGGACACAGAGGAGGTTTTGCTTTTCCTCCGTGTCCTCCGTGCCCCCTGTGAGAGACAGAACGAGACGAGGGGCGCACCGGGAATCCGGCGCGCCCCTCGTCTTTCGATCTCCCTGCCGGCTCAGCTGCTGTAGGGATGATTCTTCGCGTAGTTGTACGCGGTCCACGCGCTGATCACATGGCACACCCATCCCAGCAGGCCGCCGGAGCCGATCCACAGGCCGGGGGTGACGATGAACCAGAAGATGGCGCGCAGGATCTTGCCGTTGTACAGCTGCCCCAGACCGGGGATCAGCAGGCTCAGGACCGCGGCCGTGCCGGGATTACGATAGCTCGCCATCGTTTCGAAACTCGGGTCGGGGGACAGTCGGGATTGTCGGACGAGAGTCTCTACGGCGGCGCGCGACGGAAGTTTCAGTCTATTTCAGAAACGACAAAAGAAATGTCTCACGCAGGGTTAGCAGGGTAAGCAGTAAACTGCGGTTCAACTGCTGACCCTGCTAACTCTGCGTGAGACTTTCTGTTATCAATCCCAGTCCCCCTCGAGATACGTGTACCCGTCGAGCCCGGCTACGTAGTCGGCGATGAAGGTGTTGGCCTCGGAGCGCTTCAGCCGGGCGTTCTGCACCTTGCGGCGGAAGGTGGCGACGAGGTCGGGGGCGTTGAACTGCACGTAGTTCAGCACCTCGGTCACCGTGTCGCCGTGCACCATGTCGCCGATCTCGTAGCCGTCTTCCGTCAGCCGCACGTGCACGGCGTTGGTGTCGCCGAACAGGTTGTGCAGGTCGCCCAGGATCTCCTGGTAGGCGCCGGTCAGGAAGATCCCCAGGATGTACGGCTGCGTGTGGTCGAAGGGGTGCAGCTCCAGGCTGGGCTTGGCCTTACGCCATCCGGTGAAGTGGTCGATCTTGCCGTCGCTGTCGCAGGTCATGTCCTGCAGCGTGCCGCGCCGCGTGGGCTCCTCGTCCAGCCGGTGGATGGGCATGATGGGGAAGAGCTGGTCGATGGCCCACGAGTCCGGCAGCGACTGGAAAAGCGAGAAGTTGCAGAAGTAGCGGTCGATCAGCACCGCCTCCAGCTCGGGGAGGATGTCCTCGTACTCCTCCGGGTCCTGCGCGGCCAGGACCGCCACGCGGTTCATGATCGCCAGCCAGAAGCGCTCGGCCGCCGCGCGCTCGCGCAGCGTCATCGCCCCCGAGTTGAAGTGGCTCTGCGTCTGCTCCTTGGCGAACGCGGCGTCGTGGTACACCTCGCGCAGGTTGCGGTGGTCCGCCTCGCGGTACGTCGCGGCCAGCTCCTGCACCAGCGGGTGGTCGTCCTCCGTCACCTCGCCCAGCGCGTCGGGCGCCTGCGTCTCCAGGTCGATCACGTTGATCAGCAGCAGCGCGTGGTGCGCCGTCAGCGCGCGCCCGCTCTCGCTGATCACGTGCGGCATCGGCACCTCGTTCTCGCGCGCCGCCTCGGCCAGCGAGTAGATGATGTCGTTGGCGTACTCCTGGATGGAGTAGTTCACGCTCCCCGCATGGACGGAGCGCGAGCCGTCGTAGTCGACACCAAGTCCTCCTCCGACGTCGACGTACTGCACGTCCACGCCCAGCTGGCGCAGCTCCACGTAGTACCGCGCCACCTCCGCCATCCCCAGCTTGATGTTGCGGATGTCGGGGATCTGCGAGCCCAGGTGGAAGTGGATCAGCTTGAGGATCTCCGTCTTTCCCGCGGCCTCGAGCTTGTCCAGCACCTTCACCAGCTGCGCGGAGTTCAGGCCGAACTTGCTCTTCTCCCCCGCGCTCTCGCTCCACTTCCCGGCGCCGGCGGTGGAGAGCTTGATGCGGATGCCCACCGTGGGCTCCATCTCCATCTCCCCGGCCACGCGCAGGATGGTGTCGACCTCGCTGATCTTCTCGATCACGATCAGCACCGTGTGGCCCAGGCGCTGGCCCATCAGCGCCAGGCGGACGTACTCTTCGTCCTTGTAGCCGTTGCACACGATCAGGTGGTCGGTGCGCTCGCTCAGCGCGAGGACCGCCATCAGCTCCGGCTTGCTCCCCACCTCCAGCCCCACGCCGTAGGGCCGCCCGTACTCGGCGATCTCCTCCACCACGTGGCGCTGCTGGTTGACCTTGATGGGGTAGACGGTGGTGTACGCGCCGTCGTAGCCGAACTCGGTGATCGCGTTGCCGAACTTCTCGGCCAGCGTGGCCACGCGCGTGCGCAGGATGTCGGAAAAGCGCAGCAGCAGCGGGAGCCCCACGCCCTGCGCCTCCATGTCGCACGCCAGCTCGTACAGGTCGATCCCGCGCGACTTGTCCTTGGTGGGGTGCACGGTCACGTGCCCCCGGTCGTTCACATCGAAGTACCCGATCCCCCACCCCTCGATGTTGTAGAGCTCGCGGGACTCCTCGATGGTCCACTTCCTGGCGATGGCGCCCTCCTGCCCGGCCGGCGTAACTGGTTTCGGAAGGCGGTGATAATGCGCGTCGTGCGCGCCGTGCGAAAGAGCAGGGGACAGGGGACAGATGGGGATTGATGCGGTACGAGAACGAAGCGGCGCACCGGAAGGACCGGTGCGCCGCTGATGCTGATTGCGCGGGAGAGTATCTGCCGCGCCGATCAGTCGCGCTGCGCGGCGGCCGACGCGCCGGCGGAGGGCGGCGGAAGCTCCACGCGCTCCCACTCCTCGTGGCGGAAGCTGGGCCCCACCATCGTCCCCACCAGCGCGCCCAGGAGGCCGCCCTCGGCGGTGAAGGCGCCCAGCGCGTTGAGGTCGCCCTTCCCCGCGGCCTCGCCGGCCACGAACCCGAGCGCCAGCCCGGCCGCCAGCCCGTACAGCGCGCCGCGGCGCATGGCCGGGCCGCGCGTGGCGCGGTTCGCCGAACGGTACACCTCGCGCACGTTGCTGCGGAGCACGCCCACGTTGGCGCCGCGCGCGGCCACCGTCACCGTGTCCATGCCGAGCTTCGCGAGCGTGCCGGTGTAGCTCCCCGACACCGACACCAGGCGGATGGGGTCGCCCACCGACAGGGGGCGCACGGGGGTGGACGGCGCGTCGGCGGCCTGGGCGCGCGCGAGGGTGGGCGCCGCCGCGGCGGCAAGGACGAGCGCGGCCAGCGCGCGCAGCGCACGAGAGGTCTTCATTTCAGTCCCGCGATGATGTGTTGCGATGCGCGGCCGGCCGATGCGGCGCCGCGGAGTTCATCGCCACCTGTTGAAAAGGGGATGCCGTCAACGTTACGGAAACATATGATCTAGCGCAACCCCTTGTCCAGCCGCTACTTGGCGCGAATCTCCAGTCGCTCGGATCAGGGCGATCGGCGGGCGGAGGTCTCGCAGAATGACAGACGGAGAGGGAGGATGCCCGGGTGGCCGCGGCGTCCGGGAACGCGAACGGCGCCCGCGGGGAATCGTTTCCCCGCGGGCGCCGTCTCACATCTCCGTGACGCTCGTCTACAGCCCGAACACCGCGCGCAGGTCCCAGGGGCCCGGGATGGGCGAGGGGGTGGCGGGCTCGAGCACCACCAGGCGCCGGTCGGCCTTGGCGATGCGCCCCACCACGAACGGCACCGGCTCGTCCTTCACCATCGCCTGCCTCCCGGGTTTGTGCGGTTGTCCGCCCCCGCGCGCCAGCACGCCCACGCGCCGCACGTGGGCGCGGCGCTCGCGGAGGGTGCGGGTGCTTCGCGGCATTGAACTGATAGTCCTGGGTCCTAAGTCCTAAGTCCTAAGTAGATCTGTCCGGCGCTGTCCTTTCGCCACAAAGTCCGCCGTGCAGCACTGACGACCTGGGACTCAGGACTTGGGACTTGGGACTTAGGACTTTCTGTTTCAGTACTTCCGGATCACGCCGACCACGATCCCCTGGATCATCACGCGCTCGGCGGGATAGAACATCGCCTGCATCGTCGGGTTGGCGGGCTGCAGCCGCACCCGGCCGGCGCCTTCGCGGTAGAACTTCTTCACCGTGGCCGCCTCGCCGTCGATCAGCGCCACCACCATCTCGCCGTTCTCCGCCGTCTGGCGCGAGTTGACGATGATGTAGTCGCCGTCGCGGATCTGCTCGTCGATCATCGACTCGCCCTTGACCCGCAGCACGTAGTTGTTCCCCCGGCGAACCATGTCGTGTGGCACCGCGACGGTCTCCCGTTCCTGCTCGGAGAAGGTGTCCAGTGGCAGGCCGGCCGCCACCGTGCCCCAGAGCTCGAGCTCGACCGCCAGCGAGTTGGGGTCGGTGCGCACCACCTCCAGCGAGCGGCTCTTGTTGTAGTTCTTCCGGAGAAAGCCCTTCTGCTCCAGATTGGTGAGGTGCTCGTGGACGGTCGCCAGCGAGGAGTAGTTGAACGCGTTCGCGATCTCCTCGTAGCTGGGCGAATAGCCGTAGCTGTCCACGAAGCTCTCGACGTAGTCCAGGATCTGCCGCTGCTTCTTGGTGAGCGCCATTGCGCGTCTCCGGTCTGCTTCAGGGTTCGCTTCCGAACAGCCGCCGAAGCAATACTAACCGAAGGTAGACCGAAGCGCAAGTAAAACGTACAAGGCTTTGAGCGAAAACATTCTGCAGCGCATCGTGGATGTCAAACACGCCGAGGTCCGCGCCCTCCGGGAGCGGGCCTCGGAGCTTCGTGGGCGTGCATCCGATGCCTCTCCGACGCGCGGTTTTGCCGCCGCATTGCGCCGCCCGGACGAGGTGCGCCTCCTGGCCGAGGTCAAGCGCCGCTCGCCCTCCGCGGGCGAGATCCGGCCGGGCGCGGACCCCGTCGACGTGGCCCGTGCGTACCGCGAGGGTGGCGCGGCGGCGCTCTCGGTGCTCACCGACCGCGACTTCTTCGGCGGCGAGCTGGATTTCCTCGTCCGCGTGCGCGACGCCGTCGACCTCCCCGTGCTGCGCAAGGACTTCGTCGTCGACCCGCTGCAGCTGTGGGAGGCGCGCGCGGCCGGGGCGGACGCGGTGCTCCTCATCGTCCGCATCCTCTCCGACGCGCAGATGGCGGAGCTGCTGGGGCTCGCGGCGGAGCTGGGGATGGACGCGCTGGTCGAGGTCCACACGGCGGGGGAGATGGAGCGCGCGCTGGCGGCGGGGTCGATGCTCGTCGGCATCAACAACCGCGACCTGTCGACCTTCGTCACCGATCTGGAGCTTTCCATCTCCTTGGCGCGCAATGTCTCGCCGGAGGTGACGCTGGTGGCGGAGAGCGGGATCCGCACGGCGGCGGACGTGGACCGGCTGGGCGCGGCGGGGTTCGACGCCATCCTCGTCGGCGAGTCGCTGATGCGGCAGCCGGACCTCCGCGCCGCGGCGGCCGCGCTGGTGGGGCGGGGGAAGTCTCCGCGCGCGGTGGAGGGATGATGCAAAACGAACGGATGTCATTCCGAGCGGAGCCGCCGCGCCGTGCTTTCAGCTGCGCCGATGGTCGGCGGCTCCCGAGGAATCTATGCTCCGTTGACGAGCGAAAGGCGGCCGTTCGCGCGAATGCAAGCCATAGATTCCTCGGGCTGCAACCATCCGCGTGGACGCGGTGTCGGTCTGGCCGCCCTCGGAATGACATAGCTCCTGTCGTACGTAACTTCGCGTCCGTGCGTGTGGAGGAGTCGCCATGACGCGCGAATGGCCGCCGGCGGTGAAGGTTTGCGGGCTGATGCGGCACGAGGATGCGGTCGTGGCCGCGGAGGCGGGGGCGCGCTACCTGGGGGCGATCCTGGCGCCGGGGTACCGGCGTACGGTGACGCCGGAGGCCGCTGCCGTTATCTTCGAGGGCCTCCCCGCCCAGCGCGCAGGCGTCTTCGTCAACGCGGCCGCGGACGAGCTCCGCCGCGCCGCGGAGGCCGCGCGCCTGGACGTGCTGCAGCTGCACGGCGACGAATCTCCCGATCTTGCCGCGGCTCTGCGGGGCGAGGGATTCACGGTGTGGAAGGCGATCCGGCCGCGCTCGGGTGACGAGTTCGCCGAGGCGGCCGTCCTCTATGCGGGCTCGGTGGACGCGCTGCTGATCGACGGGTTCAGCGCGGACGCGCGCGGCGGCACGGGGACGGCGTTCCCCTGGCGCGAGGTGGCGGAGCGCATCGCCGCGCTGGGGCTGGACGTCGCCATCGTGGCCGCGGGAGGGCTGCGGCCGGAGAACGTCGCCGAGGCCGCCTCCATCCTCCGCCCCGACGTGGTGGACGTGAGCTCGGGGGTGGAGAGCGCCGTGGGGATCAAGGACGCGGAGGCGGTGCGGGCGTTCGCCGCGGCAGTGCGCGGGCTCGCCCCGTCCTGAAATCTGTTTGCACGAAGAACCATGACCTTGCTGGAAGATTCGGTTTCCGCCGCGGTGGACGAGGCGGAGCGCACGGGCCGCTTCGGCGCGTTCGGCGGGCGGTTCGTCCCCGAGACGCTGATCGCCGCGCTCGACGAGCTGACGCGCGTGTACGCCGGCGCGCGGGCCGATCCCGCGTTCTGGGACGAGCTGGGCGCGCTCTGGCGCGACTTCGTGGGCCGGCCGACGCCGCTCTATCGCGCGCGCCGCCTGGGCGAGGCGTGCGGCGGGATCGACGTCTTCCTGAAGCGCGAGGACCTGAACCACACCGGCGCGCACAAGATCAACAACTCGCTGGGCCAGGTGCTGCTGGCGCGGCGGATGGGGAAGGAGCGCATCATCGCCGAGACGGGCGCCGGCCAGCACGGCGTGGCAACCGCGACGGCGTGCGCACTCTTCGGCCTGCGCTGCATCGTCTACATGGGCGAGGAGGACGTCCGCCGGCAGGCGCTGAACGTCTACCGCATGAACCTGCTCGGCGCCGAGGTGCGCCCCGTTGGCAGCGGCACGCGGACGCTCAAGGACGCGACCAACGAGGCCATCCGCGACTGGGTGACCAACGTCGGCGACACGCACTACATCATCGGCTCGGTCGTCGGCCCCGACCCGTATCCCCGCATGGTGCGCGACTTCCAGTCGGTGATCGGCCGCGAGGCGCGCGAGCAGGTGCAGGCGGTCGAGGGCCGCCTCCCGGCCGCCGTCGTGGCCTGCGTGGGCGGGGGATCGAACGCCATCGGCATGTTCCACCCCTTCGTCGGCGACGAGGGTGTGGAGCTGGTCGGCGTGGAGGCGGCGGGCGAGGGCGTGGACAGCGGCCGCCACGCCGCCACGCTGACGCTGGGGAAGCCGGGCGTGCTGCACGGCTGCCTCTCCTATCTCCTGCAGGACGAGCACGGGCAGGTGGCGCCGGCGCACTCCGTTTCCGCGGGGCTCGACTACCCCGGCGTGGGGCCCGAGCACTCGTTCCTGAAGGAGAGCGGCCGCGCGCGCTACACCTCGGTGACCGACGCGGAGGCGCTGGACGCGTTCGAGCGGCTGGCGCGGCTGGAGGGGATCATTCCCGCGCTGGAATCGGCGCACGCCATCGCCTTCCTGCTGCGCGAGGGCGCGCGGTGGAAGGATCGCGGCCCGGTGGTCGTCTGCCTCTCCGGTCGCGGGGACAAGGACGTGGCGCAGGTGGCGGAGATGAACGGATAGTGCCAAGTGCCCAGTGCCCAGTGGGAGCAGCGGGCGAGCCAGGCGTCGTCCAGCCGCTTTTCACTTGGCACTGGGCACTTGGCACTGGGCACTGGGCACTTTCGGGGACGAAACCGTTGTGAGAAATCAGTTCAGCCGTTAAGCTGTCGTCTGCTACCCCCACAAGTCGAGTCCCGCCGCCCCTGATGACGGATTCCGCCACGCAGACCCTGTCCCACGCACCCGCGGCCGGGCGCGCGCCCGAGCCGGCCGAGGTGCGCGCGCAGGTGCAGGACGCCGTGCGCGGGCTGACCAAGGCGTGGCGCACCTACCTGCTGTACGAGGGCCGCAGCCCCGCGCTCGACCGCATCGTCGACGGGCTGCGCGAGTCGCTGCGGCAGATGTTCACGCGCATCCCCTTCTTCACCCTTTCCGTCGAGGAGCGCGAGCTCCTGTGGGAGGGCGTGCCCGTCTACCAGGGCGACGACGGCGACCGGCCGCTGGGCGGGCCGGCCACCTCGCGCGAGAACCTGGCGTTCACGCTGTACCGCGACGGGCTGCGCGAGCTCTCCTTCCACCACGGCGTGGAGCGCGAGGAGCTCGACGCGCTGCTGGAGATCCTGGCCCGCGTCACCCGCCTGCGCGGCGAGGAGCAGGACGATCTCCTCACGCTCCTCTGGGACCACGACTGGTACCATCTCCGCTACCGCTACGTCGAAGGCCTTCCCGACGGCACCGTCCTTCCCGCGCCCAGCGGCGAGGAGCCGCAGCCGGCCGAGCAGGCACCGCGCGAGGAGGTGCAGCTCGTCTCCACCGTCAGCCCCGACGACTTCCGCGGCGCGCTGTACTTCCTGGACAGCGACGAGCTGCGGCGGCTGGAGCTGGAGCTGGAGCGCGAGATGCGCCGCGACCTGTGGACGGACGTGCTGAACGCGCTGTTCGACCGCATCGAGGACGGCGGCGCGCTGCGGCAGGAACAGATCGTGGGGATCCTGGGCGACCTCCTTCCCATGCTCCTGGGCGCGGGGAGGCTCGACACCGCGGGGCTGATCCTGGGCGAGCTGGTGAAGATCGCCACCGGCGGACAGCGCCTTCCCGCGCCGGTGATGCGCGAGCTGCGCTCCCTCTTCGAGCAGCTGGCCGATTCCGCCACCGTGGCCGAGCTGGTGCGCACGGTGGAGGAGAGCGGCGCGGCGGTCAGCGAGGCCTCGCTGGGGACGCTCCTCTCCTATTTCCCCCCCGACGCGCTGGGGCCGCTGCTGAAGGCCGCGGAGACGAGCGCGAGCCCGGCCGTGCGCCGCACCGTGCAGGCCGCCGCCGAGCGCCTGGCCGGCTCCGCGCGCGAGCACGTCACCCGGCTGGTGGGCGACCAGGATTCCGCCGTGGCCGCGGGCGCCGCGCGGCTCATCGGCCGGCTGCGCATCGCCACGGCGGCGGGGGAAGTCGCGAGATTGCTCCGCCGCACCGAGGCGGCCACGCGGCTGGCGGCGGTCGAGGCGCTGCAGGAGCTGCGCTCGCCGATGGCCAGCGAGGCGCTGCAGGGCGCGCTGGAGGACGCCGACGGCAAGGTGCGCGTGGCCGCGGCCCGCGCCCTCTCCGACCTGCGCTACGCGCCCGCGAAGGCCACGCTCGAGGCGGCGCTCGACAGCAAGCGCCTGCGCGAGTCGGAGCTGACCGAGCGCATCGCCTTCTTCGAGGCGTACGGCGGGCTGGCCGGCGCCGAGGGGGTGCCCCTGCTGGAGAAGATCCTGAACGGAAAGAGCTGGCTGGGCCGCCGCGAATCTCCCGAGATCCGGGCCTGCGCGGCGCTGGGGCTGGGGAAGATCCGCCATCCCGCGGCCGAGAAGGCGCTGAACTCCGCCTCGGCCGACGCCGACCCCGTGGTGCGCAGCGCCGTGGGGCGCGCGCTGAAGGCGGTGCGCCAGTGAGCGACGTGCTGACCCACCCCGCCGAGGCGCCCCGCTCGCAGCAGCCTTCGCCCGTCCTCACCGCGCACGACCGCGACCTGCAGCGCCGCGGCCGCGACCTGGTGTTCGCGCTGGCCGGGGCGCTGCGCGCGCTGCAGCTCTATCCCCTCGAGAACCAGGCGGTGGTCGAGGCGCTGGCCGGGCTCGAGGCCGCCGCGCAGGCCGTCCTCGGTCACGAGGACGAGATCGTCATCCGCTACGTGGGCGACTTCTTCTTCGTCAACGACGTGCGCCTGCGGCAGGACCTCGCGAGCTACGCGACGTATGGGCAGGTCGGCCGCGCGCTGCACCGGCACCGCATCGGCCAGCTGGAGGTGTTCCGCGGCGTGGAGCGCGGTGAGTGGACGGCGCTGCTCTCGCTGGTCAATGCCGAGCCCGACGAGGAGAACCCGTTCGGCGACTTCTTCGACCGGCTGGGCCGCACCGCCGTCCTCCACCTGGCCGTCGGCCCCGACCGCGAGGGCGAGCCGGACCCCACGGGCGACAAGGCGCGGCAGCTGGCCAAGCGGACGTACGCGCAGACCGTGGCCGTGGCGCGCGAGGCGATGACGGGCTTGAGGATGGGAAAGGGCGTCACGCTGCGCCCTGTGAAGCGCGCGGTGCAGGCCATCGTCGACCAGGTGCTGACCAACGAGGCCTCCATCGTGGGCCTGACCACGCTGCGCGACTACGACGAGTACACGTTCACGCACTCGGTGAACGTCTGCATCTTCTCCGTGGCGCTGGGGAAGAAGCTGGGGTTCGACAAGCACGAGCTGTACGAGCTGGGGCTCGGCGCGCTGCTGCACGACGTGGGGAAGGTGCGGATGCCGCTGGAGCTGATCAACAAGGAGGGGCCGCTGACCGCCGAGGAGTTCCCGGTGATGCAGCAGCATCCGGCCGAGGGGCTGCTGTCGCTCTTCGAGATGCGCGGGCTCTCCGAGGTGCCGCTGCGGGCGATGCTGATCGCGTACGAGCACCACATGAAGATCGACCAGACGGGCTACCCGCAGTCCATCCGCCGGCGCGACCCCACGCTGTTCGGGCGGATCGTGGCGGTGGCGGACGGCTTCGACGCGGCGACGACGAAGCGCAGCTACCAGGCCCAGCCGTGGACGCCCGACCGCGTGCTGAAGGAGATGCGCGACAATCCCTCGCGCGGATTCGACCCGCTGGTGGTGAAGGCGTTCATCTCCATGACGGGGATCTACCCGGTGGGGAGCGCGGTCATCCTGGACACCTACGAGCTGGCCGTCGTGGTGCAGGCCAATCCCAATCCCGAGGCGCTGCACCAGCCCATCGTGCGGGTGGTGTTCGACTCGCTGGGAGTCCCCGTCCATCCCCCGCGCACGCTGGACCTCTCCGAGACCGACGCCGACGGGCGGCCGCGGCACAGCATCATCAAGACCACGGACCCGGAGCGGTACGGGATCAATGTCAGTGATTACTTCGTCTGAGATCATGGGCGTCGCGCGGGCATTCAAGACGGGGCGCGCGGCGCTGGTGCCGTACGTGACGGCCGGGCATCCCTCGCCCGGGGCGACGCTCGGCGTGCTGCGGATGCTGGCGGAGGAAGGCGCGGACGTGATCGAGCTGGGCGTGCCCTTCAGCGACCCGCTGGCGGACGGGCCCACGATCCAGCGCTCGTCGTTCCGCGCCATCGAGCAGGGCGCCGACCTGCCGTGGACGCTCTCCGTGCTCGCCGACTTCCGGCGCGGGCACGACACGCCCGTCGTCCTCTTCACCTATCTCAACCCCGTCCTGCACTACGGCCTGGAGCGCTTCCTGGACGATGCGGTCGCGGCCGGCGCGGACGGGGTGCTGCTGACCGACCTCCCCGTGGGCGCCGACCCGGCGATCGAGCGGGCGGTGGACGACTCCGGCCTCGACCTCATTCGCTTGATTGCGCCGACGACGACACCCGAGCGGGTGCGCGAGATCGCGCGGGCGGCGCGCGGGTTCCTGTACTACGTCTCGCGCACGGGGGTGACGGGCGCGCAGCAGGACCTGTCCGCCGGGCTGGCGCGCGAGGTGGCCGAGGTACGCGCGGTGACGGACGTGCCCGTGGCGGTCGGCTTCGGCATCTCCACGCCGGAGCAGGCGGCCGAGGTCGCGCGCATCGCCGACGGCGTGGTGGTCGGCAGCGCGCTGGTCGACGCGCTCGAGAAGGGCGGGGTGGAGGCCGGCCGCGCCTTCGTCCGCGCCCTCCGCGCCGCCGTGGACTCGGCCGCTAGCTGACCGCGGCTGGGGCGATCGACGTCCGCTCTATCGGACCGGCCGCCATCCCGCCACTGACGTCGCTGCAGCACGGAACTGACCCCGTAAGAGTGATCGGCACCCGACCGATCGCACCGTCGGCCGATACCGCGCTGACGTCATCCTGAGGCCGGCCAGACCAGAATCGCGACTTCACCGAAGCTCGCAGGCCGAAGGATCTATAGCCTGTTGCGGCAGAGAGTTACGGAATCGAGCGAAAGTTGATTCTTGGTATCGTTGCGGGTGCCAAGCTATCGCTCGAACGCGATTATAGATCCTTCGGGCACCCCGACATCTTCGCGGTGGATGGTTCGGCGCAGCGCCCTCAGGATGACGTCGAGTGGGGTGATGCGCGAGGTTTCGAACTCAATCCGCGGTGATGTCCGTGCGGGTGTCCAAGCTCTCGCTCGAACGCCGATGATAGATCCTTCGGGCGCCCGACATCTCCGCGGTGGATGGGTTGGCGCATCGCCCTCAGGATGACGTCTCTGTCTCGCGTCAAACGGTTCGACGTGATCATCAGGACGATGCCCTTCGTCCAACCTGCGGCGGGATACCAGGCCAGCATCGAAACGTCCGCATCCGGACACTGGCCGCGGCGGCGCCGCATCCCCATCTTCCCAATCCACAACGCCATCCCACCCGCACGTCCTTCTTCCCGGGATGATGCTCCCCGACGGTGAGACCCGGCTTGTCCACACGCGCTGAACCCGCGCCGCGGCTGTCGCCGCTGCTGGAGGCGGTGCTGCGCTCGTACGCCCGCGCGCTGATGTGGGCGGGCGGCGCGATCGTCGTGGCCGCGCTGCTGCGCTGGCCGCCGTCGCCCACCGGGTACCTGGCCGCGGTCGGGGCGTCGCTGGCGGTCGCGGGGCTGCGCTACGGCGCGGTGCCGCTCAGCAAGTTCGCTTACATCACCATGACGGTGGTGCCGGTGGGCGCGCTGACGCTGCTGGGCCAGCCCACCGCCGCGCTGATCGCCGCCGCGCTGGGCACGCTGCTGGGCGACATCGCGCGCGGGAAGCAGGCGCTGGCGGCGGGGATCAACGCCGGCCGCGAGGTCGTCTCCGCCGCCGGGGCGGCCGGGGTGTACGCGGGGATCGCCGCGTGGACGCACGATCCCGTCACGGCCGGCGCGGGCGCGGGGCCGCTCGGCATCAACGCCATCCCCGCGCTGGCGTTCTTCTTCCTCGCGTACTTCGCCTTCAGCCGCGGCCTCTTCTACTTCTCCCTGATCGTCCGCGGCAAGCTGACCAAGGCGGAGTGGATGGTCATCCTCCGCTACGAGTTCGTCTCCGCCGGGCTGGGCGCCATCGCCACGCTGCTGGTGACGGCCGCGTTCTGGTACGCCGCCGAGGGGTTCGGCTGGCTGCTGATCCTCATCCCCCTGGTCGTCGTGGGGATCCTGGCGCGCGCGCTGATCGTGGAGGCCATCGCCAGCGAGGAGCTGCGCAAGGTGGTGGCGATGGAAGCCGTGATCGCCGCCGGGATGCCGCTGGGCGAGAGCCTGGTCCAGATCGAGCAGCTGGCCGCGCGGCTGGTGGAGTGGACGCGCCTGAAGATCTACACCGGCCAGCCGGGGAGCCTGAGCGCCATCTATCCCCCTGTCCGTGATGGAGATGAGCGGCTGGAGATCGACGGCCTGCGCGACGCCGCGCTGAAAAGCGATGCCCCCGTGGTGGTCGACGACGCGCGCCGCGACTCGCGCGTCCCCGGCGGGGGCGAGGGGGACGGTCCGCGGTCCATCGTGCTGCAGCCGCTGCGCTACGGGACGCTGACGCTGGGCGTGCTGGAGCTGGCGCATCACCGCCCGCGGGCATACGGCGCCGGCGAGGTGCGGCTGATCGAGCGCTTCGGGCGGCAGGTGGCGCTGGCGCTGCAGCTGGACTCGCTGGTGCGGCCGATGACCACCAGCGCGGCGGAGATGGAGGGGCAGCTGCGCGCGCTCGGCGGCCGCTTGGCCGAGCTGCGCGAGAGCGGGCACGGCGTGGCCGGCTATGCGGCCGAGATCCGCCGGCGGATCGACGACCAGTCGCGCCGCACGGCCCGCGGGCTGGAGGCCACGGAGGCGCTCGCCGCCGCCGCCGAGGCCATCGCGCGCGACGCGGGCGAGGCGGCGCGCGCCGGCAGCAGCGCGGGGGTGCTGGCCAGCGAGAACCGCGCGGCCATGCGCGAGGCCATCGAGCGCCTGGTGGAGCTGCGCGACTTCGTGGACGGCGAGGCGCGCGAGCTCCAGGCGCTGGCGCGCGCGTCGGACCGCATCTCCGACCTGGTCGCCACCATCCACGACATCGCCGAGCAGACGAATCTCCTCGCGCTGAACGCCGCGATCGAGGCCAGCCGCGCGGGCGAGCACGGGCGGGGCTTCGCCGTGGTGGCCGAGGAGGTGCGCAAGCTGGCCGACAGCAGCGGCCGCGCGGCGCAGAAGGCGGGGGAGATGGTGGACGGCGTGCGCGCGCAGATGGGCGCCGCGCTGGAGCGGATGCAGCTGGGCGCGGCGCGCGTGGCCAACGTGGGCGAGCTGTCGCGCACCGCGCTGGAGTCGGTGGACCGCATCGTCGGCGCCGCCGCGGGATCGGCGGAGGTGACGAGCCGCATGGCCGAGCGCGCGACGGAGCAGCAGGCGCGCGTCGGGGGCCTGCGCGACGAGATCGCCGCCGTCTCCCGCCTCGCCGCCGAGAACGGCGAGGGCACTACCCGCGTCGCCGAAGCCGCCCGCGAGCAGGCCGAGACCCTCGCCGAGATCGAGCGCGCCGCCGCCGCGCTGGGCGAGGTGTCGGGGCGGCTGAACACCTACATCGCCCGCTTCAGCGCGAGGACATGAGGGACGAATCGGGCCTCGGTACGAATCTCCCGTCGCCGCGCTCCGTACACAGTCCCGGAGGGCCAGTTTTCAATCAATTCGGCGCCGCGAGTCATCTCCCATGAAGCAGGACAGCCCCGATTTTCTGGCGTTCCAGGCCGCACTGGAGAGTTCCGACGAGCCGATTACCGAGATCGAGATTCAGGGCCGCCGGTTCATTGTCGAACCAGAGCCCGAGCCCGGCGTGATCGCACGGATGAGGTCGGCGCCGGTTTCGTTACGTTCAGCGTTCACGCAGCATTTCGACGCGCTGGAGCAGCGGCCGCCGAGCTACCCCGCCTGGCTTCCATTCATCCCCGGGCACGAGGTCACCGTCGGTGTTTGGGACAATCCCGAGATGAGCGCCGTCTCGTGGCCCGAACTGACGAACCCCGATGACGTGATCGATCCGTTGATCGCACAGTTGCGGCAGACGGGATGGACAGGAGCTGAGACGCGAACCGGGCGTGGCGATGCGCCCGCCGAATTCCTCGCGTTCGAGCGTGATGGGCACAGGTGTACGGTCATAGCTTCAAGTGCCGATGGCAATTGGGTCGTAATACTGACTGTTTATCCGAACCCCTAGGTCAGCTCCGTCAGCACCTCTCCTTCGCAGTACCCCCGGACGCGTTCCAGGCCGCTGTAGTACGATGCGCTCATCGGACTTCGACGTGGGAATCCGAGAGTCTGCACCCGTCCAATCGACGATTGCCGTGTATTCGAGCCCGGTGCCTTTAGAACCACTTTGCGTATGTCTAGAAAAGCCGCGTTCATCTCTGCCCTCGCACTTCTCGGATTCGCTCTTCTCGCAACAGGATGCGAAGAGGGCGGATCGTCCCGTACCACGTCGTCTACGTCCGCGCCGGCGGCGGTTCCATCCGTCGCGTATCCTCCTCCTGCACCGACCAACGCCCAATACCTCGAGCAGGTCGACCGAGAGTTGGAGTCGCTGAGGACGTTCGATGGCAGCAAGTATCGCTCGACCAAAGACGAGATCCAGATCGAGGTCGTGTTGTTCGGGGCTTGGGCGAATCTGGTCCACGAAGCCAGCGAATACACGCTTACCGCGTCGGAGCGGGCACGGGTCAACCAGCTGAGGGAACGGGTCGCGCAGGTACAGGCGCGTGAGTTCCCGCGGATGCGGGCCGCATGGGCACGCATCCTCGCGAATGCGATGTGGGAGCACGACATGATCGTCAGTTCAGGAGGCGAGGCGAACAGGACTTTGCGCTTGACGTCAGTGATCTTCGCATCGAACAGCAACATCGCGGAGATCCAGCGGACGGTGCACGAGCAGCTCAACCTGTTGCGTTTCAAGCGCGTGGAGTATCGCTGGTACCGGGGCGCAGACGAGTATACGTACTACAGCGTAGAGACGCCGGCGGATCGCGCAGTCCGTGAGATCACGAGCTCGGGGTGGGCAACCCAATAGGGGTCGAGTACCGGCACTCCGGGGGAACGACCGAAAGGCAGAGCAGCGGAGGATTTCTCCACTGCCCTGCCTGTTCGCGTGGCGGCGTGGTGGCTATGTGGCCTGAAGCTTCCGCCTGCTTCGAGGGATCTTGGTCCCAGCGTGACTTTGCTGGCGCTTGACCATCGGGCGGGCGAGTACTATCTGGATTGGGCCGCTCGGCCATGACTCCCATTTGTGTTGGCCGGAAATCCATCCGCTGAACAACAGGTCAGGTGGCGCACCGGCGCGCCGAATCAACACAGCGCCTTACCCTGCCTCAGGATACGGCACATGCCACGACTGCTTGCGTGCGGCTTCACGATCTCCCTCGACGGATATGGCGCGGGGCCACGCCAGTCGCGTGAGAACCCGCTCGGTGTCGGGGGCGAGGAGCTGCACGACTGGCTGGTCCACACCCGTGCCTTCAAGCGGACGCACGGCGGCGGCGACGGTGGGGATACGGGCGTCGACGACGACTTCGCGGCTCGGAGCATGGAGGGTATCGGGGCGTGGATCCTCGGCCGCAACATGTTCGGTCCGATCCGGGGGCCATGGCCCGACGAGTCCTGGCGTGGCTGGTGGGGCGCGAATCCGCCCTATCATGTGCCCGTGTTCGTCCTCACGCACCACGAGCGGCCGCCGCAGGAGATGGAAGGCGGGACGGTCTTCCACTTCGTCACCGACGGGATCGAGGCGGCGCTGGAGCGTGCGCGGGCCGCGGCCGGTCAGCTCGACGTTCGCGTGGGTGGGGGTGCTGCCACTCTTCGCCAGTACCTGCAGGCCGGCCTCGTCGACGAGATGCACCTGGCCGTGTCGCCGATCCTGCTCGGCGACGGGGAGCATCTGCTGGCGGGCCTCGACCTGCCGGCGCTCGGCTACAGGTGCACGAAGTCCGTCCCCGGTGAGAAGGCGATGCATTACATCATCACCAGGACGTAGGCGGCCCCGCGTCCTCTACCTGATGATCGGCCGCAGGGTATCGACGCCCCTGTGTCGCCCATTGGCCATTGGACGATCACTCGAACCCTGCGAGAAACATGTTCGTTGAAGCACAGATGCCCATCAACGGATCCCGGGCCGCGATCTGGGCCGCGATCACCGACATCGAGAACGCCGCGGAAACCCTAAGCGGGGTCGAAGACATCGAGGTTGTCGAAAAACCGGCGAACGGGCTCGTGGGACTAAGGTGGCGAGAGACCCGGATGCTGTTCGGCAAGCCGGCGACCGTGGAAAAGTGGATCACCGATGCGGCCGAGAACGAGTTCTACACGACCAGGGCGGAGGACAATGGATTCGTCTTCCTGACCACCATGCGGATCTCGGAGAGCAGGGGCGGAATGACGTTGACCAGTTCTCACGATTCCAGGCCTCAGGGCATGGTTGCGAGATTGATGTCGCTCCCGATGTTTCTGTTCAAGGGCGTGGCGAGAAAGGCCATCCTTCAGGACCTGAACGACATCAAGTCCGCGGTCGAACAGGAATGATCGATTGCGGGGCCGCTGATGCCGAGCGTCATGTCAGAAGGTCACACGACTCGTCGCCACACATCGGAACATGCTGCCACGGAGGCGCTGATGGAGATGGCCATCCCGATCCTCCCCGCGGACGACCTCCGCGTCGCCCGGGAGTTCTACGTCGACGGGCTGGGGTTCGCCGTGCGCTTCGAGGCGACGGAGGACGGCAGGACGGGCCTGCTCGGGCTGGCGCGCGGCACGATCCGGCTGACGATCGACGCGCCGATGAGCGGGCACGGGCGCGAGGCGTGCGTGTCGCTCGAAGTCGAGAGCGCGGACCGGTATTACGACGAATGGCGGGAGCGCGTCGCGATCCGGCGACCGCCGAAGGACGAGCCGTGGGGCGCGCGTACGTTCGACGTGCTCGATCCGTCCGGGAACACGCTGTTCATCATCGGGCCCGTATCGTGACGGATGAGAATGGCGCGCCGGCGGTTCGCGCGGGCGGAGCGATCCTTCCGCATTGCTGATCGATGAGAGTTGCGTACCGAGCAGGCGCGGCACTCCTGTTCTCTCTGACAGTGACAGCCGGCGAGCCCCGGCCGTGCACGGCGCAGGCTCCATGGCAGCCGTCGCCGGGGCATGCCCAGGTGCGGATCTGGCCGGGTGAGCCGCCCGGCGCGCGGCCAGCCGCGGGCCGAGAGGAGTCCGGGACGGTCGTGGACGACGCTGGCAAGCCGCGGCTCGTCGGCGGCAGGCCGTGGATCTATGTCGCCAAGGTCTCGCAGCCCACGATCACCGTTTACCCGCCGCAGGGAAGGAACACCGGCGCCGCGGTCGTCGTGTTCCCCGGCGGCGGCTACAACGTGCTGGCCATCGATCTCGAGGGGACTGAGGCCTGTGACTGGCTGACGTCGAAGGGAATCACGTGCGTGCTGCTGAAATACCGTGTGCCGTGCGTGAAAACAGGACCGTATCGCGATTGCGCGACCGCGTTGCAGGACGCGCAGAGGGCGGTGGGACTGGTTCGCTTCCGGGCCGCGCAGTGGCATGTCGATCCGCGCAGGATCGGCGTGCTCGGCTTTTCGGCGGGTGGGCACATGGTCGCCGCGCTGAGCACGCACTTCGAGCGTCGCCTCTACCCCGCGGTGGACGCGGCCGACCGGGTGAGCTGCCGGCCGGATTTCGCGGTGGCCCTCTATCCGGGACATCTCGCGGTCCCCGAAAGGAATTTCGCGCTGAACCCGGATATCCGGGTCACCGGCCGGACACCGCCTACTTTCCTGCTGCAGGCGCAGGACGATCCGGTGGATCCCGTGGAGAACTCGCTGGTCTACTATTCAGCGCTGAGGCGGGCCGGGGTTCCGGCGGAGATGCATGTGTATGTCAAAGGCGGGCATGCATTCGGCCTGCGCCGCACGGAATCTCGCATCACGCGATGGCCTCAACTCGTGGAGACGTGGCTCGGGGCCATCGGGATGATCTCGAATTAGCTCACGCTCTCGGCGACGACAGGCTTTTGCGCGCTCTTCGCGGATGCCGCTCCACAGGTTGCTGCCGCCGAAGATGGCGTCGGGGTTGACCATGTTCACCCGCACACCGATGGGCGCCCTCGATCGCCACGGCTCTGGGTGCCGGTGTTGAGGCGGATGAACACCTACATCGTCCGATTCAGCGCGATGGCATAGGCGCTGAATGCATCGGATCTCCCATGGAACCGGACATCGCGTGCCGTCGGACGGCACTGCTGAGACATAAAATTCTTGACGCGTAACGGTTTCTTCGCCTATCCATTTCAGAGCGCGGCTTCGTGCCCGATTTCCCGTTCGTTCCATAGCAGGTCACCATTTTCCCCAGACCGGAGGTGCGCCATGCCCGTCGAAGTCTACTCGACCGATACGGATTCCGGTGTGATTTCGGTTGTCACACCCGTGAACGGATCGTTTGAATCTGTTGCGCAGATTCCGATCGGAAACGCGCCCCGCGGGGCCGTGAAGTTCACGAAGGACGGTCGGGGATTCGTCTCGAATTGTGGTGGAGACACCGTCTCGGAGATCGACGTGCTGACTCACCGCGAAACCGCGAGGATCAAGGTCGGCCCGGCTCCGCGCGGGCTCGGAGTGGTGCCTGGAGATCGCTACGCACTGGTCTCGAACTCGGGTGCGAATACCATCTCCATCGTCGACCTGGGTTCACGACAGGAGGTGCGCCAAGTCGCGACCGGACGAGACCCACGCCACATGGCGATCAGCGCCGATGGCCGTCATGCGTATGTGGCGGTATGGGGCTCTCACTACGTGGCGAAGCTGGACCTCACCGGGCTGGCAGAGGGCAGGCCTGAGGAGGTGCGCGAGGTGGCGCGGATTCCCGTCGGGCACGACAGACATCCCTACAGCGTGGCGCTGCACCCGGCGCGCAAGGAACTCTACGTGGCGAGTACCCGCTCGAAGCTTCTCTCCATCATCGACACTACCAAGGGCGCGGTGGAGGCGGAGATCGACCTGGAGAGCGTCGGTGCGCGCGCTGTGGCATTCAGCAAGGACGGAGGGACGGCGTTCGTTACCATCGAAAACACATCGGAGGTGGTATTTGTGGATACCGTGCGGCGCAAGGTGGTAAACCGGATTCCCGTCGGCCCCGGCCCAAGAGGATTGGCGCTGGAGCCGCTGTCGAACACCCTCTACGTCAGTGCCTTCGCTCGCACCGGCGCCAGCGGCGGCCTCGCCTCGGTCCGGCCGGAGAATACCCTAACCGTGGTGAACCTGGCCCCGGTCGGGCGGTCGCTGGCCACGGCCGGTGCCGAGAAGAAGGTCAGGTACGACTTCGCGCCCGTGGCCCAAGGTTCGTGCAGCGTTGCCGTGCTCGATACCGACGGTCTCAGCGTCGAAGTGCGCTAGCTCGCTGACGCCGCCGTTTCCAGGCGCGGAAGCTCATCTCGATCTCACGCGTGATGGTGAATCGCATACGGTGTCCACAGCCTGGGCTGGAGTGACCGGTCCTTTTACGAACCATGCGCATTGCGTTCACGCGGAAATACGAATGGGCACTGCTGCCCGCCAAGCATCGGATCCCGCCGCCGCCCGACGAGTCCGCCATGTACGAGCGGAATTTCCGATGGGTACGCCAGCCGCGTCGCGCCGAGCGATGTGGACCCTGGCGCCTTGGCAGCGACCTGGGCTGGATCGTCCGCAGCCCGGTCGACATTTGCCTGACGCCGGTGCACGACGTGCAGGTGGCGGGGTTCGAGGGAGAGTTGACGGCGTTCTGGCAAGCCACGGGATTCGAAGAAGTGTGGCCCCGTCCTAATGGTGCAACCGCAGTGCGCCGCACGGGGTGGCTGCGCCTCTACGACATCGCTACCGAGGACGGGTGGAGGTCCATGTTCGTTCCCAATGGCGACGGCAGCGTCGAGTGGCATCTTGGGTGGGAGATGGAGTTTCCCGACACACACTTCGTCCTGGTGCTGCCCGCAGACGTACCGAGCGGGCTGGAGGTTCCCACAGGTGTGCTCAACCACCGCGCCGTGCAGCGACTGAACGCCGCAACGGGATTTTCGGTGGCCATCCGCCCGCACCGGACGGTGCGGCTCAAACGCGGACAGCCCTTTGCCCGGGTCGTGCTGCTCCATCCGGACAGCATCAAAGCGACCGCGGTGGAGGCGGGACCGGAGGAGGAGGGTGGATGAGCCCTGACGGGATCCACCACATCGAGGTGAACGTGCTAAACCTGGCTCGATCGACCGAGTTCTGGTCGTTCCTTCTCGGCGAACTGGGGTACGAGCCGTTTCAGGCCTGGGACGGAGGGAGGAGTTGGAAGCGGGGGACGGCCTACATCGTTTTCGTGCAGGTTGCACAGCGATTCACGAGCAGGTCCTTCCACCGCTCGGCGGTCGGGCTGAACCATCTGGCGTTCCACGGCGGGTCACGCGAACGGGTCGACGCTCTTGCCGAGCAGCTTCGGCGACGCGGTGTACCCATGCTGTATGACGACCGCTACCCGTTCGCCGGCGGCCGCGAACACTACGCCCTGTTCTGCGAGGATCCCGATCGAATCAAGGTGGAGGTGGTTGCCACCCAAGCCTCGGAAGGCGACTTCCGGGCCGTGCCTTCGCAGGGTGAGACAATGGAGGATTTACCGCACGAACGCCTCCCTGACCCCGCCATCCACCGCGATCATGGCGCCCGTCGTGCGCGAGGAGCGGTCTGAGGCGAGGAAGAGGACGGCCTCGGCCACGTCCTCGGCGCGGACCTCGACTCCCAGCAACGTGCGGCCGCGGTAGACGGTCTCTAGCTTCTCCGGCTCCACACCGTAGGCCTTCGCGCGCTCCTCGCGGATGCCGCTCCACAGGTTGCTGCCGCCGAAGATGGCGTCGGGGTTGACCATGTTCACCCGCACGCCGATGGGCCCGCCCTCGATGGCCGCCACGCGCGCCAGCTGCGCCTCGGCGGCCTTCGACGCGCTGTAGGCCGCGAAGTCCTTCCCCGGCGCGGTGACGTTCTTGGTCGCCACGAAGACGATGGCGCCGCCGGTGCCCTGGGCGCGGAAGTGGCGCAGCGCGGCGCGGGTGACCAGGAAGTGCCCCGTCGCGTTCACCGCCAAGCTGCGCTCCCAATCCCCCAGTTCCAGCGACTCGATGGGCGCGCAGTGCGCCATCCCCGCGTTGGAGACCACGATGTCGACGCCGCCGAAGTCGAGCACGGCCTGCTCCAGCGCGTCGGCCACGTCGGCCTCGCGGGTGACGTCGAGCCGATGGGCGACGGCCGTCCCCGCGCCCTCGCGCGCGGCGATGTCGTCGGCCACGGCCAGCGCGCCGTCGTCGTCGCGGTCGGTGACGACCACGTGCGCGCCGGCGGCGGCCAGGCGGTGCGCGATCGCCCGCCCCAGCCCGCTGGCCGCGCCGGTGACGAACGCCACGCGCCGCGCCAGCTCGCGCTCGGGCGGGGCGATGGTGAGCTTGTACAGCTCCAGCGGCCAGTACTCGGCGCCCCACTGCTCCTTCTCCGGCAGCGAGCGGTAGCCGCCCAGCGTCTCGGCGCCCGCGATGATGCCGATGGTGTGCAGGTAGATGTCGCGCGTGAGCCCGGCCGTCTTCGCGTCCTTCGCCGCAGTGAACATCCCCACGCCCGGGACGAGGACGATGCGCGGCGTGGATTCCTGCACCGCCTCGTCCGCCCGCCACCGCGCGACGTAATCCCCATACTGCTGGCGATACCGCTCCAGCGCCGAGGCGAAGTTCCGCGCGATGGCATCCACATCCCCCGGGTTATCTACATCTACCCAAAGGGGATGGACCTTCGTCGTGAGGATGTGGTCCGGCGTCGCCGCGCCCGCTGTGGACGCGGATCGCGCGCGCGGCGAGCCGACGAACGCCAGCACCTCGGGCGAGTCGGTGTGGCGGAGGATGACGCGCTTCTCGGCGGAGAGCGCGCCGCGGATCACCGGCGCCAGCGCGGCGGCGACGCGGCGGCGGTCGTCTGCATCCAGCGCGTACTTCGCATCCGCGACGAAGACGCTGCCGGGGTCGCGCGCGTCGACGTACCCTCGCGCGCGCTCCACGATCTCCATGTGCCGCTCGTAGGCCTCCTGCGGCGACGATCCCCACGTCACCAGCCCGTGGTTGAGCAGCACCAGCCCGGGCGCGTCGGGATGGGCCCGCACCGCGGCGCCGACCTCCTTCGACAGCAGGAAGCCGGGGCGGCGATAGGGGATGCGCAGCACGTCCGCACCCAGCGCGTCGTCGAGGACGGCGTTGGGATCGGGGGTGTTGATGAGCGCGAGGATGGCGTCGGCGTGCGAGTGGAAGACGGCCGCGGCGGGGATGAAGGCGTGCAGCAGCGTCTCGATGGACGGGCGCGGCGCGCGGGGATCGGTCAGCGTCCGCGCGAGGTAGTCCACCATCTCCTCGTCGCTCATGTCGCCGCGGGCGAAGAGGGGGAGGACGTCGTCGAGCCGCACGCCCGAGAAGTCGGCGTGCTTCGCGTACGCCAGGTCGGAGCCGGAGCCCTTCACGCGCAGCACGGGGATGGGGCGCCCGAGCACGTCCGTCTCCTGCAGCTTGACGGAGGTGTTGCCGCCGCCCTTCAGCACCAGCGACGGGTCCGCGCCCAGCCGGCGCGACCACGCCACCAGCTCGTCCACGGCGTCGGCGGGCCCGGCGTACAGCGCGTTCGCGGGGAGGGCGATGGCGGATTCGGTGCTCGACATGGGTGGGTTCGGGTCGGGTGCTCGCGTTGGGTGCTCGGGACTGCGTCGGGTGCGGGATACGTGTCGCGTGATGGAGTTCGGTCAATGCGAGGCGAGGGCGCTTGCGCTGCGGGGCCCTCTCCCTGGCGCTTCGCGCCTGTCCCTCCCCCAAAACCGACTGGGGGAGGGACCTGGGCTCGCTTCGCTCGCGGCTGGTCGGCGCACGGACCAGGCTGTTGCTCGTGCCGCGACTATACATCCCTCGGGCACCAGGGTTTGGTGCTGCATCAACTTACGGGGCAGCGCCCTCGGGATGACATATGCCGGGCGCACGGATGCCGCGGCCGCAGTCCGCGAAGCGGACTTTGTGCTGTTGTTGCCGCGAATTTATTCGCCCGGCACAAGCCCGGCCGCGGCCGGCTCGGCGGCGGTGGTCGCGGACGGGATCTCGTGGCGCTGCAGGATGCCGCGGTCGGTGATGTAGCCGGCGATCAGGCGCGCCGGCGTGGCGTCGAACGCGGGGTTGCGCGCGGACGAGCCGGGCGACGTCACCCGGATGCGGCGGATGGTGCCGTGCTCGTCGGGGCCGCTCTGGAAGTGCACCTCGTCCTCCGCCCGCTCCTCGATCATCACGCTCGCCCCGTCGGGCGTGGCCGGGTCGAAGGTCGAGGGCGGCACGGCGACGTAGAAGGGGATGCCGAACTCGCGCGCGCACAGCGCCTTGGTGAGCGTGCCGATCTTGTTCACCGCGTCGCCGTTCGCCGCCACGCGGTCGGCGCCGGTGATGACGAGATCGACCTCGCCGCGGCTCATCAGCCACGCCGCCGCGTTGTCGGCGATCACCGTGTGCGAGATCCCCTCGCCGGACAGCTCCCATGCGGTGAGGCGGGCGCCCTGCGCGCGGGGGCGCGTCTCGTCCACCCACACGTGCGGGCGGCGGCCCCGCGCGGCAGCCACGTAGACCGGCGCCAGCGCGGTGCCGTAGTCCACCGTCGCCAGCCAGCCCGCGTTGCAGTGCGTCAGCACCCGCGCGCCCTCGCCGATCAGCGCCGCGCCGTGCTCCCCGATGCGGCGGCAGCTTTCCACGCTCTCGTCCGCGAACGCCTGCGCCGCCGCCAGCGATGCCGCGGCGGGATCGACGGCGGACTCGGCGGCGCGCCAGGCGTGCTCGATCCCCGCGAACAGGTCGCGCGCCGTCGGCCGCGTGGCGGCGACGTGGTCGCGGGCCTCGCGCGCATACGGCCACGGGTCGCGCGCGGGCGCCTCGGCGAACGCCTGCGCCACCGCGAACGCGCCCGCCGCGCCGATGGCCGGCGCGCCGCGCACCACCATCTCGCGGATGGCGGCGGCGGTCTCGCGATGCGTGGGGCAGTCGACCAGCGCGAACTCGAACGGGAGGCGGTTCTGGTCGATCAGCCGCACCACGCCGCCCTCCATCCAGATCGTGCGGTACGGGATGCCGTGGACGCGCATCGGTCGCAAGTGCGGGGGAGAGGAACAGATGAGCCGAAAGGTGGTCAGGAACCGCACGCCACGCAACGGCCCCGGACGATGCTGCCGGTCCGGCGCGGGGGCAGGTGGGGCAGGGGACGATGCTGGTGGGACGTCGATCGGCCCCGTGCTGCCGGATGCGGTGTATCCGATCGTGGCGGATGCGTGTAAGTTGGCGGGGGCGAATGAATTCGCTGCAACAACCACACGAAGTCCCCCTGCGGGGACTACAGGATTCGGTGTTGACGGGGCTATCGCGATCGGAGCGGATTTCCTGAGAAGCCGGCCGCGAGCATCGAGATTTCGGCCCGACGAGATCTTGTAGTCCGCGAAGGCGGACTTCGTGTAGTTGTTGCCGCGAATTTATTCGCCCGGCCCAACCGGCGATCGCGGAAGAACGAATCCAGACGAGGACGATAGATGGTGGATGCGCGGGAGACGGTGGTGCTGGTGGACGAGCGCGACCGCGAGGTGGGACAGGCGCCCAAGCTCGAGGCGCACGCGAGCGGGGCGCTGCATCGCGCGTTCAGCGTGTTCGTGCTGAACGCGCGCGGCGAGGTGCTGCTGCAGCGCCGCGCGGACGGCAAGTACCACTCGGGCGGGCTGTGGACGAACACCTGCTGCGGCCATCCGCGCCCCGGCGAGCCCGTGGCCCTGGCCGCGCGCCGCCGCCTGCGCGAGGAGATGGGCTTCGACTGCGCGCTGGCGCCCGCCGGCACGTTCGTCTACCGCGCCGAGGTCGGCGGGGGGATGATGGAGCACGAGTACGACCACGTGTTCGTCGGCCGCCACGACGCGCCGCCCGACCCCGACGCCGCCGAGGCCAGCGAGTGGCGCTGGCAGCCGCCCCAGGCCGCGCTCGCCGAGGCCGAGGCGCACCCCGAGCGCTTCACCCCCTGGTTCGCCCTTGCCCTCCGCCAGCTGATCGGCCGCCAGGACGAGGAGCAGGCGGCGTAGATCGACGGAAATATCACGCAGAGACGCGAGCCGCAGAGGAATCATCCCTGCGGCTCCGAGTTTTCTGCCCACGCGAAGTCCGCGCAGGCGGACTGTGTGTCGTTGTAGCCGCGAGTTCACTCGCATCGTTGCGTATCTCCCCCCAGCACCTTTGGATCGTCGCACCATCTCCATCTCCATCTTCGTCGAGATCCCATCTCCACAATCCCACACTTGACATCCTCGCTCACCTTGGTTATTTAACTATCAGGTAAATTAACCATAAGGTTAAGCATCGTGACCGCCACCGACCCACTCAGCGCAACCTTCGCGGCCCTCGCCGACCCGACGCGGCGGGCGATCCTGGCGCGTCTTGCGTCGGGCGAGGCCACCGTGATGGAGCTGGCGGCGCCGTTCGACATGAGCCTGCCGGCCGTCTCCAAACACCTGAAGGTGCTGGAGCGCGCGGGGCTGATCGAGCGCGGCCGCGAGGCGCAGTGGCGCCCCTGCCGCCTGCGCGGCGAGCGGCTGAAGGACGTGGACGAGTGGGTGGAGCAGTACCGCCGGTTCTGGGAGGAGAGCTTCGACCGGCTGGGCGACTACCTCCGCGAGCTGCAACAGAAGCCGGGCGGCGACCCCGCGCCGTGACGCCGTTTCACTCCGGCCGCGCGGTGCGGCCGGAAATCCATCAACCGTGAACCACGGAGCCGTACGATGTCCGCAGCGCAGACCCTCGATCCCAACGCGGCCGAATCGCCCACGGCGGACCGCGAGGTCCAGTTCTCGCGCGTGTTCGATGCGCCGCGCGAGCTGGTGTTCGATGCCTTCGTCGATCCGCGGCACGTTTCCAGCTGGTGGGGCCCGCGCGGGTTCATCACCACCACGCACGAGATGGACGTGCGCCCCGGCGGCGTCTGGCGCCACACCATGCGCGGGCCCGACGGCACCGACTATCCCAACTACATCGTCTACACCGAGGTGTCGCGCCCCGAGCGGCTGGCGTGGGACCACGGCACCGTCCCCGGCGAGCCGGCCGCTTTCCAGGCCACGGCGACGTTCGACGACCTGGGCGACGGCAGGACGCGCGTGACCATGCGCAGCGTGTTCCCCACCGCCGCCGCGCGCGACTACGTGGTGAAGGAGCACGACGCCATCGAGGGCGGCAAGCAGACCCTCGAGCGCCTGGCCGAGCACCTGGCGTCGCAGGGGAGCTGAGGCTCGTCTGCCAACCGAGGTTCGCCATTCCCGCGATGTCATCCTGAGGGAGGCGCCGCGCCCGAATCGCGTGTGCTTCGATGGTCGGCGCCGACCGAAGGATCTTGCCTGTTGCCGCGGAAATGCCTGCTCGTCTCATCGGCATCGCCGCGGGGCCGGCAAGATCCTTCGGGCGCGTCGGGGTTCGGTGCCGGACACGATCCGGTGCGACGCGCCCTCAGGATGACATCGGAAGATCGCACCGCCGCGCCCTCCCGTGCGATTTCGTTTCCGAATCCCCATCTTCCCGCGCACCTGGAAAACGAGGTTGTCGATCTCGCCGGCGCTCGTTCGTCGCCCTTGTCGAGAGCGAGGGAATCGGCCGGGCAACGAGGCCCGGAGCCCCGGCTCCATCACCCACGCAGCCACAGGAGATCCCGATGCGCGTCATGGTCCTGGTCAAGGCCACCCCGAACAGCGAGGGCGAGGACATCCCCACCACCGAGCTGATGGAGGAGATGGGCCGTTTCAACGAGGAGCTGGTGAAGGCCGGCATCATGCTGGCCGGCGAGGGGCTGAAGCCGAGCCGCTACGGCAAGCGCGTGCACTTCTCGGGGAGCAGCCGCGCGGTCACCGACGGCCCGTTCGCGGAGACGAAGGAGCTGGTCGCCGGCTTCTGGATCTGGCAGGTGCGCTCGATGGAAGAGGCGGTGGAGTGGGTCAAGCGCTGCCCGAATCCCATGCCCGGCGAGGACTCGGACATCGAGATCCGCCCCGTGTACGAGGCCGACGACTTCGGCGAGGCGTTCACCCCCGAGTTGCGCGAGCAGGAAGAGCGGCTGCGCGGCGAGATCGCCTCGCGCCAGCAGTCGTGACGTCACGAACGAGAGGAGAGCCCACCATGTCGATCTTCGATCCCGCACCGCCGCCGTGGCCCAGCCGCGCGCTGTCTGTGCTCCGCATCGTCCTGGGGCTGCTGTTCATCACCTTCGGCACGATGAAGATCTTCGGCTGGCCGCCGGCGCCCGCGCCGGGGATGCCGCCCATTCCCTTCCTGAGCCAGATGTGGATCGGCGGGGTGATGGAGATCGTGGGCGGCGCGCTGGTCGCGCTGGGGCTGCTCACGCGGCCGACGGCGTTCATCCTGAGCGGCGAGATGGCGGTGGCGTACTTCCAGTTCCACTTCCCGCTGAGCTTCTTCCCGCAGACCAACAACGGCGTGCCGGCGGTGCTGTACTGCTTCTTCTTCCTCTACCTGGTGTTCGCCGGGGCGGGGGAGTGGAGCCTCGACGCCGCCATCGCCCGCTCGCGCGCCCGCGCCGCCACGAGCTAGACGCGCGGCGGGAGAATGCATCGCGGGCCGGATCGAAGCGTCGATCCGGCCCGCGCATGCATGGGAAATCGTTCAATCACAACGATCTAGAGAGACGTCATCCTGAGGCCGGCCAGACCGGCGCCGCGTCCGCGCCGTAGGTTGCAGGCCGAAGGATCTATAATCGACGTCCAAGCGATAGCCAGGCTGTCGCTCGGATGCATGCGATAGATCCTTCGGTCGGCGCCACAGTCCCGTGCAGTCGCGAGTTCGGTGCGGCGCCTCCCTCAGGATGACGTCTTTGGCACCCTCTCCTACTTCTTCACGCTCGACAGCGGGGCGTAGGGGTTCGCGCCGGGGTCCTTCTGGGCCAGCAGCGCCAGGCCCGTCCACGCGGACGAGGCCACGTGCAGGAAGTTGAAGTAGCTCCACCCCAGCCCCGGCCCCGTCTTCGCCTCGGCCGCGGGCGTGGCCACCACGCCGTAGCCGTCGCCGGTCGTGGCCACGCGGATCTGCGTCTGCAGCGAGTCGTACCAGGCCTCGGCCGGGGCGCGCAAAGAGCTGCCGCCCTTGAGCCAGAGCGCCATGGCCGCGCCGGCGGTGGCCTCGTTCTGCACCTCGCTGCCGTGCTCCGCGAACTTCGTCCCGCGGAAGCCCCCGCTGGTGGCGTTCATGTGCTGGACCATGTACAGGAGGCTGTACATCTCGTTGGCGCCGGGGTCGATCCCCGCCAGCGCCGTCCAGCTCTGCGTGTCGGTGGGGATCACCCCGTCGTTCAGCACCTTCGTGGTTCCCGTCCCGGTGACGTAGTAGACCACGTTCGCGCTCTTCTGCACCCGGCAGGCCAGCACCAGCTTGCGCGCGCTGGCCCGCGCGTCGGCCCACTTCTGCTCGCCGGTCAGGTGGTGCAGGTTGCCGAAGAGGGAGAACGCGTCGACGTTGTGCTCCACCGAGCGCCATTGGTACCTGTTCCCCCACTGGTCCTCGCCGCCGCTGAAGCCGCCCCAGTCGTCGGCCACGGTGCAGTTCGCGACGATCCACCCGCCGATCGTCTCCGCCGCGTGCAGGTAGCGGTAGCGCCCGGTGCGGTGATGCATCCGGGTGAGCGCCATCCCCGCCCAGCTCATGTTCCCCACGTCGCGCCGCCCGCCGTCGTGCACGTGGATCGAGGTGGTGTTCCCCAGCCCTCGGTCCAGCAGCTCGTCCGCGCGGGTCGCGGCGACGATGCGGCCGCCGCCCTTGGCGTCGTGGTTCAGGGCGATGACCAGCGCGTCGGCCAGGTCGCGGGCGCGCTCCATCTCGCCCCGCTCCTGGAAGTAGATGCAGGCCACCGAAGTGTCGTAGGTGTCCGCGCGCCAGTGCATCAGCGCGTGCGGGCCGTACAGCGCGTCAGGCGGGAGCCGGTACGTCTGCGCGTAGCGCGGACCCGTCACGGTGAACTGGTCCATCTGCTGCTCGAGGAAGAGGTCGAGCCGGTCCAGCACCGTGCCCCTGGCCGGCACCGCGGGCGCCGGGACGATGCGGATCGGGAAGGTGAGCGTGCGCCGCTCGGCGGCGGCTTTCCCATGCTTCTCGCGCTCCACGCCGTCCCAGTCCACCAGCTTCATGAACCCCTTGGTGTAGTTCAGCAGCTTCTTCTCCCACAGCGCGGTGAACTCCGCCTGGATCTTCTGGTCGTACGTGGTCAGCTCCGTGTAGACCGCGGTCTTCAGGTCCTCGTAGCGCGTATCGACCTTGTCCATGTACAGCCCCGTGGCCGTCTTGTGGATGATGGACACGCCGTTCTCGCCCGGCTGCCAGGTGTTGTTCCAGAACTTGTCGTAGACCTGGATGTGCACGGTGTGGGTGCGGGGATGGGTGGTGGTGACGTCGCTGTCCCAGATGTGCAGGTATCCCTCGCCGCGGCCGATCATGGTGCGGCGCCAGGCCAGCGCGCGCTCGAACAGCTTGCCGGCCATGTCGCTGTACATGATGGCCGTCTGGTTGAGCGCCGACTGGTGCTCGTAGCGGTGCGGCTCCAGCGCCTTCAGCTCCATGATCACGGCGATGTGCGCCAGCGACAGCGGCCGCAGCACGTCGGGCGCGGTCAGCGCGTACGCGCCGGGAAGCGCCGCGCACTCGGCCAGCGCCGCGTCGAGCTGGGTCAGCATCACCGCCAGCCGCTGCTTCCGCTCCTCGCGGTCGGTGATGTACTGGAACTGCCGCAGCTGGTTGCCGAACGAGCGCAGCCGCGCGAACAGCACGGTGGCGCTGCTGGCCGCAAGCGAGCTCACCATCTGGTCCATCCGCAGCTTCAGCAGCGCCTCGGCCTTCCCTTCCACCTCCTTCCACAGGTCCACGTCGGGCTTGGGGAAGAGGACCGTGTCGACCAGGTAGTTGACGAAGCTGCCGGCCACGGGGATCTGCCCCGCGCCCATGTTGATCAGCTTGTGCAGCACGTCTTCGGCGTTGAGCCTGTCGAGCGCGAGTTCCATGGTATCGCTCCAGGGGTGTGGGGGGATGGGGGGATGGAGATGAGCCGCGGTCCGTCGAGACGGCGAATCACGGTGCCGGGGACGGCGCCGTGGCGTAGCGGGATCGTAGAGTGGGAGATGGCGATCCGGCGATTGATCCGATGGTGATCATAAAACCCTGCGGCGCGGTCAGATGCAATGCTTTCGCGCGCCGGATGTATCTCCGCACGCCGACGTCTCCATCCGCGCGCACGCCCGGGAGCCAAACGGCGGGAGATCGGGCCGGGGGAAGGCGGAGATGGCCAGCCGTGCGTCCCGCGGCGGGTAACGGGCGAATGGAATTCGCGGCAACCACGGCCCGAAGTCGGCGAGAACAAGAAGCGGCCGCCGCGAACCCGTTTGCGGTAGCCGCTCTCAATCGCGGTACGAGTTACTCGGCCCAGCCGTTCAGGGCAGCGTCAGCACAGTGGCATCGGGATCGGCATGGAAGTGGTGCACGCGAATGTATTTCTCCCGCAGCAGCTGAGCTGAAGCTTGTACGGTACAGTTCCCGATGCGCAGCCAAACGACCTTCGGGGGAAAGCCCAGCCTGAGGCTGCGCTGGAGGAAGTCCGAATCCTTGGTGACCACCGTGCTCTGCCGCGTAGCTCCAAATCACTGTGTCCGTCGCATCTGCCATCCCCAGGTCCCGTACGTGCGCGCAGCCCTCGTACACGTCCGCCAGCAGGCGGACGAGCTTCCACGAGAGGTTCTGATCGAACAGCAGCCTCACAGGCCCGCCATCAGGCGGCGCTCGCGGTCTGCCGCGAATGCCAGGCAGGCCCGGATGTCTTCAGCCTCGAGATCCGGAAAGTCTTCGAGGATCTCCGCTTCCGTCATCCCGGAGGCAAGGTACTCGAGCACGTCCTGTACGCTGATCCGCAAGCCGCGGATGCATGGCTTTCCGCTGCGCTTGTCCGGTTCGATGGTGATTCGGTCCCGATAGTCCATCTGGTTCTCGCGCGAGAGGCGTCGACGCTCACGTGGGCTGGAGTGCTACAAGTATAAGCAGGCTCGAGTAAGGGTAGTTATACCTGTGCCGGATCGGGAGCCTCTCCGAGCGGTATGTCAGGCGAAGGGATGACTTTCGCCAGCCGATCCAGGAAGCTTGGCTTCTTCTCGTGCCGTGCGCGGATTTCCTCGATCCGCGTCAGCGCCTGTTCGGTGCGGCCGTCGCGCGCGGCGAGGTCGCGGAGGTCGACCAGAAGCCGGACCGCCTCGTCGTAGCGCTGCGGCTGCTTCGTCGCGATCAGCTCGTCCACCCTCGCCCACGTCTGGCGCTCGACGCTCGCGAGGTCGTCCAGGTAGCGAGCACGCACGGCGGCTCGTTCCGCTTCCGCGCGGGCTCGCTCGCGTGCTGCCCGCTCGGTGGCGGCACGGCGGCGTTCCTCGTTGCGACGCTCCGCGGATTCCCACAGCTCGGCGACGGTCCGGGGCTCCAGGTCGTCCGCCGACGTGTGGCTTCGCTCGCGAAGGCGGCGCACAAGCTCGGTGCCCACCATGTTCCCGTGCCCCTGTGCGACGCGGACGAGCAGGTCCGTCTTCTCCGCGTCGTGCAGCGCAGCCACCCACGCCCGAAGCTCTCCCTCGTCCGGAGTGGCGCTCATCGGCGGGCTCCGCTCGGCTGCGGCTTCGATCCAGTCCCGGTCGATCCGGAGGAAGTCGCAGAAGGCCTCCTGCGCGGCGGACAGACGGCCCAGCCCGGGAGGAACGGGCGGCTCCGTCGCGTCGTCGTCCAACTCCTCGTTCTGTGCGGCAAGGATCCACGCCAGGTAGAGCGCGCGAAGGTCGCCGCCGGCGATCTCCGCCCGCACCGGTAGGATCGAGGCCAGCGCCCCGTCGTCCTCCTCTTCCAGCCAGTCGCCGCCCTCGTCCTCCGAGGTGAAGGAGAGGATCACGTGCTCGCCGCTCTCCATGGCCGACGAAACGCCTGACACGCAGTAGCGGCGCGCCGTTTCCGCGTTCAGCAGCCGCTTCGGCAAGCGCAGCATCAACTCGTGCGTGCCCCAGTTGGCGAAGTACAGGAACGCGTCGAAGTACTCCTCCATCCACGCGAACGCATCGCCCTTGAAGTCACCCCAGTGATACTCCACCACGAAGCGGCTGGGGGTGATGGTGGCGCGGGACGAGTAGCGGCGCAGGGTGCCCATCTCCTCGCGGGTGAGCGGGCGGTCGACCGCCTGAAACTCGTAGTACTGGTACTCGCTCACGACGGCTCGTCTCCCGCGCCTGGTGCCAGTTCCTGCTGCGGCAGAGGTATTTCGCGGCGAGCCTTCTTCTCCGCCTGTCTCGTCGCCTTCTTCCGCCCGGCCACACGCGCGCGCTCCTCGATCGGCGTTACGACGGCCGGTGCGTCGCGCTTGAAGCGGCGGCGGTAGAGCTCCTCGATGTAGTCGGGGAGCGCAGCCTTCCAGGGCTCCTGCCCATGGTTGTCCATCTTCCCGAGCTTCTTCGGGTTCAGGCCGAGCTCGCGCGCCATCTGCACCTGTGCGTGCGACAGGCGATGGCGCTTGCGGGCATCGATCCACGCCTGCAGGTCGTGGGGGATTCCGGGACGTCCCATCGAGAGCTTCTTCTGGTGATTACTGCGTTTACTCCGCAGCAACCTACGTCGTCGACCCGGGCGCCGCGAGACCTCGGGCGCGTCCGCGCACAACGGCCGGTTGCGGGATGCGCTCCGCGTTCACCATCTTCCCTTCCCGCACCCGCTCGCTCTGTTCACCCCGACGTTCGGACCGTCCCAGATGAACCCTCCTTATCTCGCGCCTTTGGACCAGCTCCTCACGCTCGGCGAAGCGCCCGCCCGCCAGCACCCCTGGTCCGACTACGTGGCGATGGGCTTCACGGCCGAGCACGTGCCGGAGCTGATCCGCATGGTGAACGATGAGGAGCTCGCGGTGGCCGATTCCGATTCGGCGGAGGTGTGGGGTGGACTGCACGCCTGGCGCACGCTGGGCCAGCTGCGCGCGGAGGGTGCCATCGGCACGCTGGTGGCCCTGCTGGAGGGCGACGACAGCGATTGGGTGCACAACGAGCTGCCACGCGTACTGGGGATGATCGGCCCGGCGGCACTGGAGCCGCTGCGGGCGGCGCTGTCCGCGCACTCGATGGACGAGGAGCCATGGACGGCCGCGGCGGCCGCGGACGGCATCGTGGAGATCGCCAAGCGCTTTCCCGAGGCACGCGACCCGGTCCTCGACGCGCTGATGCGGCAGCTTCGCTGGTGGCAGCGGCAGGATCCGGAGCTCAACGGATTTCTCGTCTCCGATCTCGTCGAGCTGAAGGCGGTGGAGGCGGCGCCGCTGATGGAGGAGGTGTTCGCGGCCGACGCGGCGGAGATCGGCATCCGGGGCGACTGGGAGGATGTGCAGGTGGAGCTCGGGCTACTCCCTGCGCGCATCACCCCACGGCCGCAGTACTTCGTCTGGAGACGGGATCTCCATCCCACACCCGACCTTCGCATACCCGCCGCGCGCTCGTCCGCCGATGATGCAAAGAAGCGCCGCAAGGCCGAGAAGGCGGCGCGGAGAAAGAACCGGAAACGGCGGTAGATGGCTGCCTGATCACATCCTCGCGTCGTATTGCGACTTATGCGGTTCGTCCCCCGGGCGTGACGGTCGCAGGCGATCAGCCTCACGGCATGGAGGTCGGACGATGGAGGTGCTTCTCTTCGGAGCCACCGGCATGCTGGGGCAGGGCACCCTGCGCGAGTGCCTGCTGGACCCCGGCGTAGCCCGCGTGGTCACCGTCGGCCGCCGCGCGACGGGGCAGCAGCACCCGAAGCTGCGGGAGATCGTGGTGCCGGACGTCTCCGACCTCTCGTCCGTCTCCGCGGAGCTCGCCGGGTTCGATGCGTGCTTCTTCTCGCTCGGCGTCTCCGCGGCGGGGATGACGGAGGAGCGCTACTCGGCGCTGACGTACGACCTGACGCTCTCCGTCGCGCGCACGCTGCTGCCGCTGAACCCGGCGATGACCTTCATCTACGTCTCGGGGATGGGCACCGACAGCACCGGCCGGGGACGGGTGATGTGGGCGCGGGTGAAGGGCCGCACGGAGAACGCGCTGCTGGCGATGGGGTTCCGAGCCGCCTGGATGTTCCGCCCCGGCGCGGTGATCCCGATGCACGGCATCACCTCGAGCACCCGCTGGTACCGCGCCGTCTACGCGGTCACGAAGCCGCTCTTCCTGCTGGCGAAGGCGCTCTTCCCCCGTTCGGTCGTCACCACCGAGCAGTTCGGCCGCGCCATGCTCGCCGTCGCCCGCAGCGGCTATCCCACGCCGATCCTGGAAGCCCGCGACATCGCCGCCGTGGCGTCCGGGCCGGGAGTGGCGAGTCCCACCGACTCGACGCGGCACTGATCCCGCTGTCGCTATCCCGCGAACCTGAAGCTACTCGGATTCCGGCGGGGGGCGTGTTGCCGAACCCTCCCAATGTCATCCTGAGGAAGGCGCTGCGCCGAACGTTCGTCCGCACCAGCCATGGGCGCCGACCGAAGGATCTTCTCGCGGCTGCGGACAGGCTTGCCCCTTCGAGCGGATATCCGGCCCCCTCCATGCAAGATCCTTCGGGCGCGCGAGGATCCGAGTGAACGCGGGTTCCGTGTGCCGCGCCCTCAGGATGACATCGCAGGGTTTTCCCGCAGGTTCAGCAACGCCCTCTCAGCTCTCGGAGCGATTGCCCGGCGTCACGGTCGGATGGCGGGGATGATCTCGTTGCCTACGAGCTCCTGGCCCCAGCGCCCCCAGATCCCGCCCTGCCCGTAGTTCGCGCCGGTGAACACCACCACCATCTCCACCTCGGGGATCACCAGCAGCACCTGCCCGCCGTTGCCGGTGGCCGCGTAGCCGCGGTACGTCCGGCCGCCGGCGGTCAGCGCCGACATGTGCCAGCCGTAGCCGTCCGATCCCAGGCCGTAATAGTTGCCGAACTCCTCGGGCGCGATCCCCGTGGTCGCCGGCGAGATCTCGGCGTGCGGCGCGGTGGAGACGCGCACCCAGGCGGAGTCGACGATCCGCCGGCCGTGCCACACGCCGCCGTCCAGGTAGGCCTGCCCCACCTTCAGCAGGTCGCGCGGACGCACGAAGGCGCCGCCGCCAAGGTAGCCCTCGCCGGTCGGCATCAGGTTCCAGGAGTAGCGCCCGAACCCCAGCGGGCGGGCCACGGTGCGGTCGAACAGCTCGGGGAGCCACTCGCCCGTCCCGGCCGTCAGCGCCGCGCCCAGCAGGTTGGAGTTGGCGGAGCAGTAGGCGTAGCGGACGCCGGGCTCGAATGCCATCGGCAGGTCCAGCGTGTACTTCCACCAGTCCGGCTGCGCCTGCTGGGCCTGCATCGTCTCCTCCTTGCCGGGCGAGGCGTCGTCGTTGTCGTTGCACGCCAGCCCCGTCGTGTGCGTCATCAGGTGGGCGAGGGTGATCCGCGCCTTGCGGGGGTCCGGGTTGGCGAACGGGCCCCTGCTGGCCAGCAGCTCGTACACGCGCGTCCCGGGCGACAGCCGGGCGCCCTCCCGCATCGCCGCGCCCAGCATCACCGAGCCGAAGGTCTTGCCGGCGGAGCGCATGTCGTGCGGCGTCTCGCGGTCGTAGCCGTAGAAGTACTCCTCCAGCACCAGCTTGCCGCGCCGCGCCACCAGGAACGAGTGCATGAGCACGGGCCGGCGCGAGGACGGGTCGGAGTCGATCACCCGCCGTACCGCGCGCGCGAGCGCCGCCTCGTCGATCCCCACCCCGCTCCCGCGCGCCGTCGCCCACCCGTCGCCGGTCTCGGGAGGGCGGCGGTAGACGTACGGCGGCTCGCCGGGCGGCCGCGGGAAGAAGGCGGCGGCCTGCGCGGGCGCGCGGCGGACGAGCTCGAGCTCGCGATCCAGGTCGGGCCAGGAGATGCGGAGCCGGTCCGGGCCGGCCTGCGCGGCGGCCAGGCGGATCTCGGGGCGCGTGGTGTCGGGGCGGGCGGTGAAGCGCACCGAATCGCCCCCGCGGCTCACGCGGAACTGCGACACGCCGCCCCGCGAGTTGGCTTCCGGGTTCCGGAACGCGCCGACGAGCGATCCGTCGGGCCCGCGGAAGATCCGCAGGTACAGCGTGAAGCGGTGTGGGAGCGGCCGCACCGTGCCGCGCCAAACGCCGTCGCGGACGCGGCGCAGCAGCAGCGGTGTGGACATGGGCTGGCCCGAGCCGCCGGGATCGGCCTGGTCCAGCGGCTGCAGCCAGAACCCGGCGATCGCGCGGCCGCCGTCCGCCAGCGCGCCCCGGAACCCGCCGCGGCGGGCGAAGGTGAGCCGCACGCTGTCGCCCGCCGCCGGTGACCGGGCCTCGGCGCCGGCGAGGGCGGCGCGCCAGCCGGCGCCCTCGCGCGTGACCGTGATCTCCCCCGCCAGCGGAGGGCTGAACGCCGCCTCGCCCACCCAGATCCCCACCAGCGAGTCGGCCGCCGGTGACTGCGCCGGCAGACGCAGCGGCGCCAGCGCGATGCCGAGGAACGCCGCGAATGCAAGCCGCAGGAAAGTCGTCGTCATGGCGTACCGGCCTTCTGTCACAGTTGGAATTTGTGTGGAATTTCCGGTGGGTGGCGGATGGGCGTGGCGCTCGTCCGGCTCCTGTGTGCCGCGAGCGGGAGGGAAGGTTGTGTGCGAGGATCGAGGTGCGACGCCGGTGCGCGGGAGAAACGGAGCGGCCGCGGGGCAGGGAAGCCAGCGGCCGCCGTTCTCTCGTCTCCATCCCGTGCACCGAGCGACTCCTGGCTGCGAGATCCTTGCGGAACGACGCTCCCTCGCGCTTTGTACACGTGTTCCCGCCGCTCGCGCCACACCTCACCGCTTTGCGAGGAACCATGCTCCTGACCATCCTCGTCGTCCTGGTGATCGCGATTGCCGCGCTGCTCGCCTTCGCCTCGACCCGGCCCGACCACTTCGAGGTCCAGCGCTCCGCCACGATCGCCGCACCCGCCGAGCGCATCTTCCCGTACCTGGACGACTTCCACCGCTGGATCGAATGGTCGCCCTGGGAGAAGCTCGACCCGGAGCTGAAGCGCACCTTCTCGGGCGCCGAGCGCGGGACGGGCGCCGTCTACGCGTGGGAGGGGAACAAGAAGGTGGGGCAGGGGCGGATGGAGATCGTGGAGAGCGACGCGCCGCGGCGGCTGCGGATCAAGCTCGACTTCATCAAGCCGTTCGAGGCGCACAACACCACCGTGTTCGCGCTGGCGCCCGCCGGCGGCGGCACGCGGGTCGACTGGACGATGCTCGCCATCAACACCTTCCCCGGCAAGGTGATGAGCGTCTTCATGAACATGGACCGCATGATCGGCCGCGACTTCGAGCGCGGCCTGGCGAACCTGAAGGCCGTCGCCGAAGCCGAGCCCGCGCCGCAGCCGGCGTGACGCATCGCTGGCACCAGGCGCACGCACACGCGAGGCACACCGGCGGCCGCGGGGCAGGGAGCCCGCGGCCGCCGTTCTCGCGCTTACGCCGCCGGCCGCCGCGCCACCTCGAGCTTCCCCGGCAAGATGGCGAGCGGAGAAGTTCGCCTTCCGGTGCACCGGAGGCTACGTTGCGAAGGACAGGTGGCCCCGGCGCGGAAACCGGCTCGCCGTTCACCGGCCCGGCGCTGAGCAGCCTTCCACCCGGGGAGCTCCGATGGATCTTCGCCACGCCCTCCCGGCCGCCGCGGTCTGCGCGGCCACCCTGCTGGCGGATTGCACGCCCCTCGGCACCCGCGGCGCGGAAAGCCGGCACGTCGCCCCGGCGGTCGAGCGGGGCGAAGGCCTCGTCCTCCAGGCCGGCGAAGGCGAGCGCCGGGTCCGCCGCCCGCGGCCGGGCTTTCCCTCCGCCCAGACGACACCCTTCATCCTGAAGGTAGATGCGCGCAACGGCGCTTCGCCGGACCTCGTGATGGGGTACGACGAGATCGCGCCGGGCCAGGCCATCGAGCCCTCCCGCCACCGGGTCGCCGACGAGATCGTCTTCGTGCACCGCGGCAGCGGCGTGGCCCGGCTCGGCGACCGGGAATCGCCCGTGACCGCGGGGGCCACCGTCTACGTGCCGCGCAACACGCGCGTCAGCCTGCGCAACACGGGCGCGGAGCCGCTGGCCGTCGTCTTCATGTTCTCGAAGCCGGGGTTCGAGCGGCTCATGCGCGAGAGCTCCGTGCCCGAGGGCGAGGCCGCCCCCGCGCTCCTGGCCGGAGAGGAGGCGCGGATCCAGGCGCGGAACCGCTGGCACACCATCGCCGACGGCTCCGGTTCCAGCCCGGGCGGGTCGAGGAGCGGCGGGCTCATCCTGCAGCCGGGGGAAGGTGAGCGCCGGGTCCGCCGTCCGCGCTCGGGCTCGGCGGCGGCGCACCTGACCACGCCGTTCATCCTGAAGGTGGACCGGCGCAACGGCGGCTCGCGCGAGCTGGTGATGGGATACGAGGACATCGCGCCGGGCGATGCCATCCCGCCGCACCGGCACCTGCACGCGGACGAGATCATCTTCGTGCACCGGGGGAGCGGCGTGGCCGGCCTTGGCACCCGGCAGACGGCCGTGGGCACCGGCGCGACCGTCTACATCCCGCGCGACACGCGGATCACCCTGCGGAACACCGGCTCCGTGCCGCTGGGCATCGTGTTCGTCTTCTCCCGGCCGGGCTTCGAGGAGCTGATGCGGGCGAACTCCGTGCTCGAGGGGCAGCCCGCGGCCCCGCTCTCACCCCGGGAGCAAGCGCGGATCCGCGCGCGAAACCGCTGGCATACCGTCTACGGAGCAGCCGTAGCCGGAGATGCTGCGCTTTCGGTGCCGGCGTTTGCTCTGCGCGGATGGCGTGGCCGGCGGTGCGGCGGACGCGAAGCGGCCGGCGCGGATCTGCTCCGCGCCGGCCGCGCTTTCGGGGAAGGACTTCATCAAGCCGTTCGAGGCGCACAACACCACCGTGTTCGCGCTGGCGCCCGCCGGCGGCGGCACGCGGGTCAACTGGACGATGCTCGCCACCAACACCTTTCCCAGCAAGGTGATGAGCGTCTTCATGAACATGGACCGCCTGATCGGCCGCGACTTCGAGCGCGGGCTGGCGAACCTCAAGGCCGTGGCCGAAGCCGAGCCCGCGCCGCAGCCGGCGTGAGAGTGCACGATGGGTAGGCGCTTCACGCGCGGATACGCCGGCGGCCGCGGGGCAGGGAGCCCGCGGCCGCCGTCTTTGTCTTCACGCTGCCAGCCGTCGCACCACCTCAGCTGCGCCCTTCTTGTACACGGTAATGCACACCAGCTCATCCGCAGGGTCCCGCACCTCCCAGTATCGGCTGTGGCGCTGCTTAATGATGCTGTAGCCAGCGGGCTTCGGTGCGTCGGGCGTCGCGGTCGTCTGCTTGGCGGCCATTGTGCACCTCCAGTGGGCTTAACCCTCGGCGCTAAGCAGGGCTAGCTTCGGTGAAGCGGGCGGCCTTTGGGTCGTTTCGCGGTGGGCTGGCCGGTACTTCTTCGCGGGAGATCGGCCAGCCTTGCTTTTTGCCCTGTTGGTATATAATGTAATATACTTCTGCGTCCAAGTCAATGAACACATATACCAAGCCATGGATTTCAAAACCGCGACGGACCGCGTGGCGGGCTGCATCAGCCACGCCGAGATCGCAGAGGCCGCCGGCGTTTCCGTGCAGACGATCCGCCAGGCGCGGCTCGATCCGTCCGCGCCAGGGCATCGGCCGCCGCCTAGCCACTGGATGGATGTCTTGGCAGGCCTTCTTCGGCAGCGCGCAAACGAACTATGCGCGTTTGCGGATCAGTTGCAGAACCGATAGTCTGTCGCGTCGCTTTCAGGAACCCGGTCCTTCCCCGCAGATCCGCCTAGTGTGGATCTGCGTTATCGTGTTTAGCCAACGAGAATTCGACAACACAGCTGGGAGAAATGGCGAGCAACTCAGATCTGGTCCAGCAACTCTGGGGCTTGTGTAACATCCTTCGGGATGACGGGATCACATATCACCAGTATGTGAATGAACTGTCATATTTGCTTTTTTTAAAGATGGCGCACGAAACCGGGGCAGATGCCGAACTTCCGCGGGGGTTTGGCTGGACCGATCTAGCCGGACGCACTGGAGCGGATCAGTTCGACTTTTATCGCAAGCAGCTGGTTACGCTCGGGACGGACGAAAATCCACAGATACGAGCCATTTTCGCGAACCCAACCTCTCTTCTCCGGCAACCAAGTAGTTTGAATATTTTGGTGGCGAAGATCGATGAATTCGACTGGTATCGCGCGCGTCAGGAAGGTCTTGGCGATCTTTACGAGGGGTTGTTGCAAAAAAATGCGAGCGAGAAGAAGAGTGGGGCTGGCCAGTATTTCACGCCTCGACCGCTCATCGACTGTATGGTTGCGGTGATGAAGCCCTCGGTGGACGATGTGATTCAGGACCCAGCAGCTGGCACGGGTGGGTTTCTCGTCGCAGCACAAAGGTACATACTCGAGAATGGACGCCCAGAGACGTGGACTCGTGACCAACGGCAGAAGTTTGAGGAGGGGACGTTTTTCGGGATGGAGCACGTGCAGGATACGCACCGTCTCGCATTGATGAACTTGATGCTGCATGGAATACAATCGAGACCGGACGGCGCCGGCATCCGTTTGGGGGACACTCTCAGTCCGGTAGGCGCTGCACTGCCGCGGGCCACCTTGTTCCTTACGAATCCGCCATTCGGAACCAAGAGTGGCGGAGGAGTTCCAACTCGTAAGGATTTGCCGTTTCCTACGAGCAACAAACAATTTTGTTTTCTCCAACATATTTACCTTGGGCTTATGCCCGGAGGGCGGGCAGCTGTTGTCCTTCCTGACAACGTCCTATTCGAGGGCAATATTGGTAAACAAATTCGTGTAGACTTGATGAACAAATGCAATCTCCACACGATCCTGCGGCTGCCCACAGGGATCTTCTATGCTCAAGGTGTTAACACCAATGTACTCTTCTTTACACGCGGGAGTTCAGAGATAGCTAACACACAAAAAGTGTGGGTTTACGATCTAAGGACCGGAATGCCGCAGTATGGTAAGAGAAAACAACTTATCCGCGCGGCGTTTAACCGCTTCGAAGAAGAATTCGGTGATGATCCTTGGGGATCGTCTGACGCCCTGGCGCTCCGCAGGGAATCAACGGACGGCGGCCCTTTTCGCTGTTACAGCCGGGAAGAGATTGCTGCGCGGAATGAAAGTCTTGATCTTAGTTGGAGCCGGGGAAACACCCGTGACGTAGACATAATTGATCGAGATCCAGTGGAACTCGCGCACGAAGCTCTGGAAGAACTCGAGTGTGCAATGGAACACCTTCGCGGGATCCTTGGTGCTCTCGGTGAGGAGGATGAGCAGTGACCAAAGTTCCTGACGGTTGGATAGAGGCACCAATTGGCAGCCTTTGCGTGTTGCGCAATGGCCGTGCATTTGGTCCGTCAGAATGGACGACCGAAGGATTGCCGATTGTTCGTATTCAGAATCTGAAGGACCCGAATGCTACGTTCAACTATTACGAGGGGGAGGTAGACGAAGTACATCGCCTACACGGCGGAGAACTGCTGTTTTCATGGTCCGGAACTCCTGGCACGTCGTTCGGGGCGTTCATCTGGGAAGGCGGCGAAGCCGTACTAAACCAGCATATCTTCAGGGTGGATTTCGATGAAAGTCTCTTAGATAAGCGATTTTTTCGGTACGCAATGAACGAGCGGCTCAATGAGCTGATTGAGGCTGCACACGGAGGTGTCGGGCTGCGCCACATTACCAAAGGGGTTTTCGAAGCCACCCGGATCAAACTCGCGCCTTTAGCAGAACAACGTCGGATCGCGAGCATTGCCACCGATCTGCAGTCCCGAGCTGATCGCTGTCTTGAACATCTTAAGCGTATTCCGAATCATCTCGATAAATTTCGGTCCGCAGTTCTCCACGCAGCAACAACAGGCATGCTCGACTTAAACGCTGAGATCCCAATTGATGCGTGGGAACATGTGACGATCGGCGACCTGCTCATTGAGAAACCGCGAAATGGCTACTCCCCACGTGCAGTGGATTATAAGACGCCTGTGAAGTCGCTTACGCTGCGCGCGACAACCACCGGTAAGTTTCTCCCCGAGAATTTCAAATACGTGGACACAGAAATACCGCGATCCTCACATCTGTGGCTGCAACCTGGAGACATCCTTGTGCAGCGTGCTAACTCTTTAGAGTATGTAGGCGTAAGCGCAATCTATGACGGACCACCTTATGGTTTTATTTATCCCGACCTGATGATGAAGTGTCGGGCCAACGAGCGGGTACTCACTAAGTACCTTCACTATTCGCTCCTGAGTCCAGCCGTACGGAAGTTCTTCCGAGAGAACGCCACCGGGACCGCTGGTAACATGCCCAAAATTAACAACCAGACGCTAACGCGAGCCCCTGTACTACTTCCGCCATTGGAATATCAACACGAGATTGTCGATCGAGTTGAAGGCCTCTTCTCCCAAGCCGACGCGCTCGAAGAGCGATATCGCTGGGCGGTTCGGTGGGTTGAACGCTTCCCATCCGCAGTAATGGAGAAGGCATTTGCCGGCGCGTTGGGGACTCAGGATCCTGCCGATGAACCCGCGGCGCTCTTGCTTAACCGAATCCTTGCTTGGCGGGACAGGGCGACCAGTGTCCAGAAACCGAGAAAACCACGGCAAAAGGAGAGGATAACCACCGTGCGGACCCTTCTAGAGACACTCAGGGACGCTGAAGGATGGATCTCCGCTGACGAAGCGTTTCGCCGCTGTGGGCTAACTGACGGCGCAGAAACCGACCGTGTGGAACAACTTTATGGTGAACTTCGGGATCTCGCGCAGGCCGGTCGCCTCGAAACGTCGACCGAGAGAGATACTGAGGGTCGTAAACTGTACGATCGTATCAGGCTGATTGGGGAGGACGAACATGCGACTGGATAAGCTCACGATCGGGAGCCCGAAAGACAGCCCGACGCATACTTTCAAAAATCTAAAGAACGTAACCATTGACTTCGATGCTGCGCATTGGGTTACCGTCGTCATTGGATGGAATGGGACGGGGAAATCGAATGTCCTCGAGGCACTCGCAATAATTTTTCGGGATTTGATTACGAAGAAAGGCCCTCAATTTGCTTATCAACTTACTTACACGATTGGCCCAGCATCCGGAGGGCGCCGTATTGAGATTGATGCCGATCCAGACCGGGAGAAAGCACCGTACGTGTTTCACATTACACGCAAATCACAGGATATTGCCGATGCGAAGTCGGGTGAGCTCGCATTGGATTCGCATGTGCGATCGAAACTGACGAAAATTTCCAAGTTTTTGGATGAAGACCATTTGAATCTACCTCGGTATGTATTTGGCTATTATTCGGGCGAAAGCACGCGTATGCGTGATGTGTTCAGGCCATATCTGGAGTCATATGACCGGCTGCTGCGGCGCGGGGAAGATCCGGGATTAAGGCGTTTGTTCTTTGCTCTTCCCGTGCATAGTCAGTTTGTGCTGCTCGCCTTCCTGATTCAGCAGAACGAGGAAGTTCGCGCGTTCTTGGATGAACATCTTGGGCTTGACCCAGACGAAGGTATTGATTCGGTCTTGTTTGTCCTTCGGCAGCCACCTTGGACATCCAATGCTCCCGATGGGGATCCAAGATTTTGGAACGCCCGCGGGATCGTTCGGGACTTTCTTGCGCAGTTGTATGAAACCGCTTTGGCCCCTGTTCGCATCACACGCCGCGTTCCTGTTTCGCTCTGGAACAAAGAGACACTTGAATACTTATATCTTTATGTCAAGGATATCGGGGCGTTGCGATCTCTCGTAGGAGGGAGAACGCCTGCTGAATTCTTCCGGGGGCTCGAGAGCACTCACGTGTCTGAACTTATTGAAGAAGTCCGGATTCGCGTGAGGTTGAAGAAGAACGACGGTGGGGTCACTTTCCGCGAGCTCAGTGAAGGCGAACAGCAGTTATTGACGGTGCTCGGTCTCCTTCGCTTCACAGCGGAAGAACAGAGCCTTTTCCTTCTCGATGAACCGGATACACACTTGAATCCACGTTGGAGTGTCGATTATCTGAATTATTTACGCAAGTTTGTGGGAACTGACGATGACAACCGCGAAAGTAGCCACGTAGTACTCACTACCCACAACCCATTGGCGATCGCTGAATTGGAACGCGAGCAGGTTCAGATTCTCAGATTGTCCTCGCAGGATGGTGCTCGTAAGGTGGTCGTGAGTTTTCCCGAACTCGATCCGCGTGGACAAGGCTACGCTGCGATCGTTACAAGCGATATGTTCGGTATCGCGTCGTCTATGGATAAGCCGACGCAGTTACTCCTTGAAAAACAACGGATATATGCAGGCAAGCGAACTCTTACCGATGAGGAACAAGCGGAGCTTGAAAGGCTAAATCATTCCTTGAGTCGTCTCGGCTTCCGGTTCTTCCATCCTGACGATGAATTTTCGCGATACCTAAGGATCCGCAATGAGAAGCTCGAAGCTCGCTTCGGAACTGCAGACGGTGATGTCCTCGCTGGTGCCGTTCTGCAGATGAGCCGCGACGACCGCGAAGCGCTCGCTACCGAGCTAATTGACGAGTTGCTCGCCGAAGAATCCGACCTGAAGAACGAGTTCCAATGAGATTTGTCGATCTAGACAACCTTCGAGTTCCAGATGGATGGATGGACGAGGCGAAGGCCGCCGCAGACAAAGTTGCTGCTGGGGGTGATCCTGACGATGGCGCCCATGTCTGGAGAAAACTTAAGAACCAACTTGCTGTGCTACTCCATGACAAATGCTGGTTTTGTGAAACTGTAATAACGAGATCTGACAATGCAGTTGATCATTTCCGGCCCAAGAACCGGGTGAGTGATGCCGCTAATCCACATACAGGTTACCGGTGGCTTGCCTTCGACAGGTCGAACTTCCGGTACTCTTGTACGTTTTGCAACAGCTTGCGGAAGGGTGGCGGCACAAAAGGGGGTAAAGCGGATCGTTTCCCGCTTCTCGATGAGAGCTGTCGGTTGTATGCTCCTGGGGCCCTTGACCAAGAAACACCAACACTCTTGGATCCATGTGATATCAACGATTGGGAGTTGCTGGGTTGTAAGCAAGAAAACGGGGAGCCGTGCCCCGCAACTCAAGATTCGATGGACAAACTTCGAGCGAAGACCTCGATCGAGATCTACCACCTCGATCATGAACCTACGTGCAAGCAGAGGCACACGGCTGCCGTTGACCTAATCGCGAATGTTGAACAGGGGAAACGACTTTTTCTTCTTTCCCAGACGAACGCTGTGTTCAAACGGGAATGGAAGGCTGTAGCGAAGAAGATAAAGCGCGCGATTGATCGTCACTCTCCATACAGCGGAGAGATGATATTTCTGCTGCGCGGTATGCGGGATTCAGCGCACCCGTGGATTCAAGCACTTTTAGAAGGCTAAAGCTTATGCACGCGATAGTTCCCGGCTCTAGGCTTGCCCCAGCTTCTACGTAGATCCTCCACTGGCTCGGCTTCTGCATCCGCCACGACCGGAGTGAACGGCGGCTGTTTCTCCTGACTTCGGAGCCGATGCCCACCTTCCTCCGCGTGTACGATCCTGCCCCTCGCACCCGTGCGGGGGGCGCATGAAGCTGGTCGTCTTCGGACTCACCATCACCTCCAGCTGGGGGAACGGGCACGCCACGCTCTGGCGCGGTCTCGTCCGCGCGCTCATCGCCCGCGGGCACCGCGTGGTGTTCTTCGAGCGCGACGTGCCGTACTACGCCGGCGCGCGCGACCTGTGGGAGATCCCGGGCGGCGAGCTGGTCCTCTATCCCTCCTGGGACGCCGTCCTCCCCTGCGCCCGCAGCCACCTGGCCGACGCCGACGTGGCGATGGTCACCTCCTACTGCGCCGACGGCGTCGCCGCCGCGCGCGCGGTGCTCGACTCGCCCGCGCAGCTGCGCACCTTCTACGACCTGGACACGCCCGTCACTCTCGACGGGGTGAAGACGGGGCGCGAGGTGCCGTACCTCCCCCCCGAGGGGCTGGGCGGCTTCGACCTGGTGCTCTCCTTCACCGGCGGCGCGGCGCTGGAGCAGCTTCGCACCACGCTCGGCGCCCGCCGCGCGGCGCCCCTCTACGGCCACGTCGATCCGGACGTGCATCGCCCCGTGCCGCCGCTGGAGGGGCCGCGCGCGGACCTCAGCTACCTGGGCACCTACGCGGAAGACCGGCAGGCGGCGCTCGAGGCGCTGTTCATCGCCCCCGCGCGGCGGATGCCGGGGCGGCGCTTCCTGATCGCCGGCGCGCAGTATCCGCACGACTTTCCGTGGACGGACAACGTCTATTTCCAGCGCCACCTTCCGCCGGCCGGCCATCCCGCGTTCTTCTGCTCGTCGCGCCTCACGCTCAACGTCACCCGGCGAGCGATGGCGGAGATGGGCTTCTGCCCGAGCGGGCGGCTGTTCGAGGCGGCGGCGTGCGGCGTGCCCATCCTCACCGACGCGTGGGACGGGCTGGGCGCCTTCTTCACCCCCGGCGAGGAGATCCTGACCGCGTCGACGACGGACGAGGCGATCTCCGCCATCTCGTTGGGGGATGAGGAGTTGCGGCGCATCGCCGCCGCGGCGCGGGAGCGGACGCTGGCGGAGCACACGTCGAAGCGGCGGGCGATGGAACTGGAGGAGATGCTGGACGCGGCGGTGCGCGGCGAGGAGTGGGGCGGGGGAGAAGCGGTTGCGGAAGGTTCACTCGCGATGGAGGCGTGAGGGCGATGTGGGGGATCGTGCCGGCGGCGGGGGCGGGAACGCGGATCCAGCCGCTCGCGTTCAGCAAGGAGCTGCTCCCCGTGGGGAGCCGCGAGGACGAGGACGGCGTGGAGCGCCCGCGCGCGGTCAGCGAGTACCTGGTGGAGCGGATGATCCGCGGCGGCGCGGACCGCATCTGCTTCGTCATCTCCCCCGGCAAGAGCGACATCCTGGGCTACTACGGCGGGGAGATCGGCGGCGCGCACGTGTGCTACGTCGTCCAGCCGAAGCCGGCGGGGCTGTGCGACTCCATCTTCCGCGCGCTGCCGTTCATCGCCGCGGACGAGGACGTGCTGGTGGGGCTGCCGGACACGCTCTGGTTCCCGGAAGACGGCTTCGCGGCGCTGCCGGACGGCGAGCTGTCGTTCCTCCTCTTCCCCGTGGACCGCCCCGAGTTCTTCGACGCGGTGGTGCACGACGACGACGGGAGCGTCACCGAGATCCAGGTGAAGCAGCCGGGCGCGGCCACGCACTGGGTGTGGGGCGCGTTCAAGCTCCCGGCGCGCACGCTGGCCGATCTCCACGCGCTCTGGCAGGAGCGGGGGCGGCGCGACGAGTACATCGGCACGCTGGTGAACGCGTGGCTGGAGCGGGGCGGCCGCGCGCGCGGCATCCGCGCCGGCCAGGCGTACGTGGACGTGGGCACGCTGCACGGCTACCGCGAGGCCATCCACGTGCTCGAGGAGCGCCCCCCGCACCTCGCGGGAGATGCGGCGACGGTCGAGCCGCGGCCCTGGCGCGCGGCGGCCGGCGTCGCGCTGGGGTGATGCCGGTCCGGCATGGAGAGGGGCGAATGAATTCGCTGCAACAACCACACGAAGTCCGCCTTCGCGGACTACAGGCGGTGGTGCGGGCGAGGCTTCGGTGCTCGCGGCGAGCGATGGGCGGTGATGGCGCGGTAGCCTGCAGCCGCACGAAGTAACCGCGAGCGAAGCGAGCCGAAGTCCCTCTCCTGCAGTTCGGGAGAGGGACAGGCTGGACGGGCGCGACGGGTCGCGCCGGCCAGCCAGGGTGAGGGCCCCGCGCGGTCGCGAAGAGGACGCGAGGTCTGGTGTCGTGCAGTATCTAACCCGATGAGGCGACTGGAGATGACGACGACGGTGGAGGCGGGGCCGTACTCGGCGGAGATGATCGAGGCGCGCGTCCGCGAGCTGGGCCCGTGGTTCCACAACCTGGACCTCAAGGGGGTGAAGACGGCGCCCGAGCACTTCCTGGGCGACTACCCCAACATCAAGTGGCGCAACTTCGCGCACGCCATCCCCGCCGACCTCACCGGCAGGACGGTGCTCGACATCGGCTGCAACGCCGGCTTCTACAGCATGGAGATGAAGCGCCGCGGCGCATCCCGTGTCGTCGGCGTCGACAGCGAGGACCTCTATCTCGACCAGGCGCGCTTTGCCGCAGAGGTCGAGGGGCTCGACATCGAGTACCGCAAGCTCTCGGTCTACGACGTCGCCCGGCTGGGGGAGAAGTTCGACTTCGTCATCTTCATGGGCGTGCTCTACCATCTCCGCCACCCGCTCCTCGCGCTCGACCTCCTCCACGAGCACGTGGTGGGGGATCTGATGCTGTTCCAGAGCATGCAGCGCGGCTCGACGGATGCGATCGACGTCGGCGAGAACCACGAGTTCTGGGAGACGGAGCTGTTCGACCTCCACGCCTATCCCAAGCTGCACTTCGTCGAGCACCGCTATGCGGACGATCCCACCAACTGGTGGGTGCCGAACGCCGCCTGCGCCGAGGCCATGCTGCGCAGCGCAGGCTTCGAGATCGTGGAGCACCCCGAGCAGGAAGTCTACCTCTGCCGCCGCGGCGCCGTCCCCGACGAGCTGCCGCGCGCCGTCTATCCCGCGGGCACGGGAGCGGCCCGGTGATCGAGGCGGTGATGCTCTGGAACGAGCCGAACAACATGTCCCACTGGGACTTCGGCATCGACCGGGGGTGGCGGATCTACGCGGACATGGTGAAGCGCGCAGGGGCCGCCATACGCGCCGAGCGGCCCGGCCTGCCGCGCGTGCTGGGGGGGATGAGCCCCATCGACCCTGGGTTCGTCGCGAACCTGCAGGCGCAGGGCGCGCTGGACGAGATCGACGTGGTGGCGGTCCACGGCTTCCCGCTCGACTGGAACCTGTGGAGCGTGGACGACTGGCCCGCGCGCCTCCAGTCCGTCCGCGACGTCACCGACCGCCCGGTGTGGGTCACCGAAGTGGGCGTGTCGACCTACGCCAACGAGGAGGTGCAGCGGCTGGGGCTGAAGAAGACGGCGGAGATGCTGCGCGGCCGCGCCGGCCGCGTCCACTGGTACTCGCTCTTCGACCTCCCCCGCGAGTGGGGCGCGACCACGCGGCACAAGGAGCGGGAGGGATCGTCGTACTTCCGCCACTTCCACATGGGCCTGATCCGCGCGGACGGCACGCCCAAGAAGGCACTGGAGACGTTCGGCGATTACGCGCCCGAGCTCGGCCTCTGCCAGTGGTTCCACTACCAGGACCCGCGGCTGGACGAGGCGGTGAAGTGGTTCCGCGAGCTGGGGGTTACGAAGGTTCGCACCGGCCTGGCCTGGAGCGACGACCACGACCGCGGCGCCGAGGCCTGGTTCGACCGCCAGATGGCCGCGCTGGAGCCGTTCGACGTGACGGTGACGTTCTGCTTCACCCCGGAGTGCCGCGGCATCGTCCCCCACCACACCAGCCCGCCGCAGTGCGTGGACGAGTTCGCCGACTTCTGCGCGCGGATGGTGCGGCGGTACGGGTGAGGCTTACCTCGCCTCCGTTGAGCCCTCTCCCTGGCTGCTCGGCGCGACTGCGTCGCGTCCGAACAGCCTGTCCCTCCCCCAAAACCGACTGGGGGAGGGACTTGGGCGCGCTCCGCGCGCGGCTCTTCGAGTTCTCCAAGCCGCGAGCCGGAGGTGTGCGATCGCAGGCGGCATCCCATCGAAGGACAAGCAGATATGGTTGCGGTGTAACATCTTACATCCACAGAATTCCGAAAAACCGGCGCGGGTGCGGCGTGGATTCCGCAGCCGCGCCGGGGCGTTAATCAGGGTTTAAGAATCAAAATAAAACCTTTTCGCGGTTCCCTCCGTCTTAATTCGCGAGCAGACGATGCTGCTCCGTGAACTGGAAACCACGAGACGATCCGAGGAACCGATGAACAAGTCCATCGCCAACACCGTCCGCGCCGCCTTCGCGCTCTTCATGCTCGGCATCGGAATGTACGCCGGGGTCGACACCCTGGTTGCGCACGACCTGGCCAATCGCGGGCTGAGCACCTGCGGCAGCGCCGAGAATCCCTGCGCGCTGGCCCCGCTGCACGTAGCCGTTTCGCCGGTGGCCGCTCCGGCGCACAAGTCCGGCGCGACCGTCCGCGCCGTGGCCGGTGCGCCGAGCGCGCCCCGCAGCGCGATGGCCGAATCCTGACGCATCGGACCTCGGCCTCGCTTTCCAGATAGATGCCCCGGCGCCGCACCACGCGGCGCCGGGGCCGTTGTTTTGTCCCAGGTCCCGCAGATCCGACGACGAACCCCAGGCTTTCGAGTGGATCCCGGGCCTGTCCGCGGCGCGGGCTGGCCCCCTCCCCCCGGCCCCCTCCCCCGCTTCGCAGGGGCGGGGGAGAACTCAGCGCGGAAGGCAGACGCCACACTGAGGTCTCCCCTCCCCCATCCCTCCCCCCTCGTGGGGGAGGGGCCGGGGGTGGGGGGGAGCCGGCGCGCAGGGTAATCTCCGCATTTCCGCGAAGACCCCTGTCCAGCCCCCGCCCTTGCCGAACTGTGTGACGGGGTCGCAATCTTCCGGGTCAAACTCCCCGGACCCTGCCGAGCCCCGACGCCCCGACGGAGCGCGCTTGCCTGCAACGCTGACGGTCGACGAGCTGCTGCGCACCAAGAAGGACTCCCTGGCCCTGGAGCTCCTGACCGACGGGCGCGGGCTGGTGCGCGAGATCAAGAACCCCGACATCTCCAGCCCCGGGCTCGTCCTCACCGGCTACAGCGAGCGCTTTCCCAGCGAGCGCGTGCAGGTGCTCGGCGAGACGGAAGTCTCCTTCCTCGAGTCGCTCGACGACGACCGCCGCAGGAGCGCCATCGAGGCGTTCCTCTCCTTCGACATCCCCGTCATCTTCATCACCAAGGGGCAGGATCCGCCCGAGCCGCTGGTCGAGGTGGCCAACCAGGTGGGCACGCCGGTGATACTCTCGGGGCTCAAGACTTCCGAGTTCTACACCCGCATCAAGCCGTTCCTGGAAGAGCGCTTTGCCCCGACGACCACCATGCACGGCTCGCTGGCGGACGTCTACGGCGTGGGGCTGCTCTTCGTGGGCACCAGCGGGGTAGGAAAGAGCGAGGCGGTGCTGGACCTGGTCGAGCGCGGCCACCGGCTCGTCGCGGACGACCTGGTGATCGTCTCGCGGCGGGGGCACGAGGTGCTGATCGGGCGCGGGCACGAGCTGCAGCGGCACCACATGGAGATCCGCGGGGTGGGGATCATCGACGTGCACCGCCTGTTCGGGATCCGCGCCATCCGCCTGCAGAAGCGCATCGAGGTCGTCGTGCAGCTGGAGGTGTGGGACGGGAACGCCACCTACGACCGCACCGGGCTCGATCCCCAGTTCATCGACATCCTGGGCGTGCCCGTCCCCAAGGTCACCATCCCGCTGGTGCCGGGGAAGAACATCACCGTCGTCTGCGAGGTGGTGGCCATGAACCACCTGCTGAAATACTCCGGCCACGACACCGCGGCGCTGTTCAACCGGCGGCTGCAGGCGCGGATGGCCGGAAGCTCGGAGTACCTGGAGGAAGACTATGAGTGAGCCGGTGCGCGGCGTGGTGGTGGCGCACGGGTCGCTGGCGCAGGGGCTGGTGTCGTCGGTCCTGGCCATCAGCGGCGTGGAGGGCGAGGCGCTGCGGCCGCTGTCGAACGAGGGCTCGGGCCCCGAGGCGCTGCAGGCGCGCGTCAACGAGGCGCTGGGCAGCGAGGGGCCGGCCATCGTCTTCACCGACCTGGGAAGCGGGAGCTGCGCCTTCTGCGCGCGCCGCATCGCCCTGGAGCGGCCGGAGACGGCGATCGTCACGGGGGTCAATCTCCCCGTTCTCCTCGACTTCGTCTTCCACCGCGAGATGCCGCTGGGCGAACTGGTGGAGCGGCTGGTGGAGAAGGGGCGCGGGGGGATCACCGGCGCGCACCGGGAGGCGGCGGCGCATGCCGATCGTGCTGTTTAGGGTCGACGAGCGACTGATCCACGGCCAGGTGGTCGTGGGCTGGGGCGGCCCCCTGCACGCCGACCGCATCGTGGTGGTGGACGACGAGCTCGCGGCCAGTCCGTGGGAGCAGGAGCTGTACTGCCTGGGCGTGCCGCCCGAGATCGAGGCGCGCTTCCTCACCGTCGCCGCCGCGCGCGGCGACGTCCCCGCGTGGAAGGCCGACGCCAAGCGCACCATCGTCCTCGTCCGCGACGTGGAGACGGCCGCGCGGATCGCCGACGGCGGCGTGCTGGCGGGCGAGGAGGTGAACCTGGGCGGGATCCACCACGCCGAGGGGCGCGCGCGCATCCTCCCGTACCTCCATCTCCGGCCGGACGAGCGCGCGCGGCTCGACGAGATCGCCGCCACCGGCGCCGAGGTCTCCGCCCGTGACCTCCCCGCGTCGAGGAAGGTGCCGCTGAAGGAGCTGCCGGCGGGGTGATCAGGCGGATCGGGCGAATGAATTCGCGGCAACAACGGCCCGAAGTCCGCCTTCGCGGACTCCCGCGGGCGGCATTCGTCCCGGAGGCGGCTGACGAACGAGCGACACCCCTCCGGGTGTGATCCTGAGGGCGCGGCACACCGGAGCAGCGTAGGAGCAGATATCTGCCGCGCCCGAAGGATCTTGCAGGGGTTGGGATGATGTCCGCGCGGACGCGCCGGCATCTTCGCGGGATCGAGTAGATCCTTCGGTCGGCGCCAGGTACTGGTGCGGACGCGAGTTCGGCGCGGCGCCTCCCTCAGGATGACAGCAGTTGGTCGGATGGCCGGGGGACCATCGGGCGGGCAGGATGCCAGCCAATCGCGCCGAAGCCGCTCCGCGCGCTGAGGTCTCCCCCTCCCCCAGTCGGTTTTGGGGGAGGGGGCTGGGGGGAGAGGGCGCGATGCGGCGTACGCGCGGAAATCGTTCAGCGTGACGGATTTCCGCGATCGCGGACGATGGACTCCGTGTGATTCGACGCCGGTAACGGTTCGGGAACGATCGGGCACGACGGGATGAAGCCTTCTTCGCTGACGAGACACCGGACGGTATGATCCCCACCGCCGCGCAGATCGCCGTGCTGGCCCTGGTCGGAGGCCTCGTCGCGCTCGACGGGACCTCGGTGGGGCAGTTCATGGTCTCGCGCCCGTTCGTGGCCGCGGCGCTGGGGGGGCTGGTGGTCGGGCGGCCGGGGCTGGGAATGGCCGTGGGGATCGTGCTCGAGGCGCTGCACCTGGCCGTCCTTCCCGTCGGCGCGGCGAAGTATCCCGAGGGCGGGCCGCCGGCGGTGGCCGCGGGCGCGGTGTTCGCCGCGTCGCAGTCCCCGCCCGTGGCCGCGGGGGCGACGCTGCTCGTGGCCGTCCTCGTGGCCCTGGCGCTGGAGTGGTTCGGCGGGCACACGGTGGAGTGGATGCGGCAGTTCAACGTGCGCTTCGCCGGCGCGCCGCCGGAGGGGCTCACGCCCGGAGAAGTCGCGCGGCGCCACGGGATTCCCATCGCGGTGGACTTCCTGCGCGGCGCGGCGCTCACGCTGGCCGGCGTGGTGATCCTGGGGGTGCTGCTGCGCGCGATCGACTTCTCCGGCTTCCCCGAGATCGCCGTGGGCACGGTCGTCCGCCTGTCGGTCGTCGCGGGATTGGCGTCGGCGCTGCGGCTGTTCGGGCGGGCGCACTACCCGCTCTTCTTCGCGGGCGCCGCGGCGGGGGCGGTGGTGGCGTGGCTGAGGTGACGGGGCCGGGCGCGGGCGTGCGGCGGCGCATGCTGCTGCGCTCGTTCGCCGTGCAGGGAAGCTGGAACTACCAGACCCTGATCGGCACCGGGCTGGCCTTCGTCCTGGTCCCCGCGCTCCGCGATGTCTACCGGGGGGATGCGGACGGGCTGCGCGCGGCGCTGGGGCGCCACGCGGAGCTCTTCAACAGCCATCCGTACCTGGCCGCGGTGGCCGCCGGCGCCATCGCCCGGCTGGAGGCCGACCGCGTGCCGGCGGAGACGGTGGCGCGCTTCAAGGCCGCCGTGCGCGGCTCGCTGGGCACGCTGGGCGACCGGCTGGTGTGGCTGATGTGGCGCCCGATGTCGGTGCTCCTGGGCGTCTCGCTGGTCCTCGCCGGCGCCGCGTGGTGGATCGGCGCGCTGGCGTTCCTGGGAGTGTTCAACGCGCTCCACCTGTGGATGCGCGCCTGGGGGTTGAAGGCCGGCCTGCGCGACGGGCTGCAGATCGGCGGCACGCTGCGCGGCGTGCCCTTCCAGCGCCTGGGCGACCGCGCGGCGCAGATCGGCGCGCTCCTGGCCGGCTTCGCCGCGGCGCTGGCCGCGGCGCCGCGGGGCTCGCACGCGTGGGAATGGGGCGCCGGCCTCGTCGCCGGCGTGCTGGGGATCGCGCTGGGGCGCCGCGTGCGCGCCGTGGCCGCGGGCGCGATGGTGCTGGCGCTCCTGGCGGGGCTCGTCCTCGCTCGTACCTGATCGCCGGATGGGGATGGAAACGAACAGCGAAGTGCAGATCGTGAACAAGTACGGGCTCCACGCGCGCCCCGCCGCGGAGCTCGTGAAGCTGGCCAACCGCTTCCGCTCCGACGTCTGGATCCGCAAGGAAGACGTGGAGGTGAGCGGGAAGAGCATCATGGGGGTGATGATGCTGGCGGCCGAGTGTGGCAGCACGGTGCAGATCCGCGCCCGCGGCGAGGACTCGCGCGAGGCGGTGGACGCCCTGGTGCAGCTCATCCAGAACCGGTTCGGAGAGGACTGACGCCCGTGAGCCTGGTCCGCGACGGGATCCCGGCCGCGCCGGGGATCGTGATCGCCCCCGCGCGCGTGCTGCGCTGGGAGGTGCCGCGCGTGCCGCACGGCGCCACCGTTCCCGCCGAACGGGTGGAAGACGAGGTCCAGCGCTTCGTCGACGCCTGCCAATGGGCGCAGGAGCGCATCCGCGAGCTGCAGCGCCGCACCGCCGACAAGATGGGCGAGGTCGAGGCGCAGATCTTCGAGCCGCAGCTGCTGATGCTCGAGGACGTGGACCTGGTGCAGGGCACCATCGGCTACATCCGCGAGAACCACCTCACCGCCGAGCGCGCCTTCGAGTGGCGCGTGCTGGAGTGGGAGAGTGCCCTCTCGCACTCGTCGCACCCGATGGTGCTGGACCGGCTGAACGACCTGGCCGACGTGCAGAACCGCGTGCAGCGCCGGCTGATGGCGCTCCCCGACCCCGACATCGGCTCGCGCGCGGCCGACCACAAGCACGTCATCCTCGTCGCCCGCGAGCTGACGCCGTCCATCACCGTGCAGCTCGATCCCGAGCACGTGATCGGCATCGCCACCGACCTGGGGACGCGCACCTCGCACAGCGCCATCCTCGCGCGCTCGCTCGACATCCCCTGCGTCGTCTCCCTCGGCGACCTGTCCGACCAGGTGCGCGACGGGCAGGAGGTGATCCTGGACGGGCGCTCGGGGCGGGTGATCGTCAACCCCACCGAGCAGGACACCGCCGCCTACCGCGAGCGCGACTTCGCCATCCGCGAGTGGGAGCAGGAGCTGGTGCTGCTGGCCCACATGCCCTCGATG
>DASUYB010000094.1 GCA_036377595.1 Longimicrobium sp.
CTGATCCCAAGCTGACGTCATCCTGAGGCCGGCCAGACCGTAATCAGCGTCTGCGCAAGCGTTTGCAGGCCGAAGGATCTATAATCGCGGCAGCACGAGATTCGGTGGGACGCACCTATACTTCACCCGGAGTTGGTATCACTCACATCCTCCAAAAGCAGTTGAAGCCTCGCGCGGTTTGCGAGGCTTTCCATTTTCCTGTAGCCGCGGGTTTACCCGCCTGCGATCCCCCGGCGTCGCCGACTCACCGCTCCTCGTCGTCCTCCGCGTCGCTCGCGCGGGCGAGGACGTAGTCCAGGTCCTCCACGCCCGCGGCGCGGAAGAGCTTGCGGCGGATGCGGCGGTCGTAGAGCTGCCACTTGAGCCGCTGCTGCTCGCCGTCGTCCTCGTCGCCCGTCAGGAAACCGCAGTCGATCTCGAACCCGCCGGCGCGGGTCCGCCCCCCGCCGTACGGGCGGCCGCGCATGTCCTCGCCCAGCGCGTCCTTGAGGAAGCGGTCCACCCGCAGCGTCAGCTTGTTGGTGCGCAGGGAGCCGGAGATGGCCTCGCGCCCGTCGTCGCCCGCCAGCAGGCCGTAGACGATGGCGGTGTGAACCTGGTCCTCGCTCAGCAGGAAGTCGGCGGCCTGGGGGATGGCGTCGCGGTCGGCCCAGCGCACCGCGCCCACGCCCGCGATGGAGAAGCCGTTGCGCACTGTCCGCCCGCCCAGCGCCTTCTCGATCACCCGCAGCGTGGCATGCGACTTCTGCACGCACAGCACCTTCTCCAGCAGGTCGCTGTCCATGAAGCGGCTCAGGTACGCCGCCGCCTGGTACTCGGGCGGCCCCGCGCGCACGAAGCCGTCGCTTTCGCTGTGCAGCCCGTGCATCAGCGCCGTGGCCAGCCGCACGTGCGACTCGTCGGCCGGGTCGAGCTTGAGGATGGCGCCGCTCTGCACGTACTCGGTGAAGATGGTGGCGGCCGCCCCCAGCGGCCGGATGTCGCTGAAGATGGGGTCGAGCAGGTCCTGCGGGTCGTGGTGGTCGATCACCGCCAGCGTGGGGATCCCCTTCGCCTTCAGCCGCTCGGTGAGGCGGGTGGTGCTCCCCTGGTTGTCGACGAACACCGCCGCCGCGTAGCGCTCCAGGTCGACGTCCGCGTCCAGCCGGTGGAGGTTGATCTCCAGCAGGTTGACCAGCGCCAGGTTCTCGGGATGGCTGATCTGCCCGTCGTACACGATGTCGCTGGAGATGCCGAACATCTCCGCGATCTCCCGGTACGCCATGGCGCTGGAGATGGCGTCGGGATCGGGGAAGTCCTGGATGGCCACGATGTGGCGCTCGCCGCGGCGCGCGTCGAGGAGGCGGGCAAGCTGCTCCACCGGCGGCGCGGGCATGCCGCCCACCGGCGCATCCTGTACGGAAGATTGGGGTTCGACGGACATGTCCTCTCAAGCGTCTGGATCGGGGCGCGGTCCTGACGAGACGATGCAGCGCGCGAGCCGCGTGCCAGCGCCGTAGCGACGGCGGGACGCGACTGCGGCTGTGTCCTCGAATGTCTGAACCACGGGCCTCACGCGGAGGCGCGGAGAAACCCATCCCGGCGATGAGTTCTCCGCGCCTCCGCGTCTCCGCGTGAGACTCTGGCTCGTCAGGCCTTCGCCGGCGGGGTGCGCGACTGGCCATCGTGGAAGAGGAAGCCCTGGGTCAGGTGCACGCCGATCTGCTTGACCGTCTGGTACTCCTCCTCGCGCTCCACCCCCTCGGCGATGACCTTGATCCCGTGGTCGTTGGCGAACTGCACCATCGTCTCCACCAGGTTCTGCTTCATGAAGTTCGTGTCGATCCCGCTGATCAGCGAGATGTCGAGCTTGATGAAGTCGGGCGCCAGGTTGGCGATGCTCCCCAGCCCCGCGTAGCCGCTCCCCGCGTCGTCCACCGCGAAGCGGAAGCCGCGCTCGCGGAACTCCTGCAGGTAGCCCTGGAACGTCGGATAGTCCGTGATCGCCGTCCGCTCGGTGATCTCCAGCACGATGCGGTCGGGATGGGGAACGTTCAGGTCCTCGTCGTCCAGGTAGCGGAAGGTGGGGTCGCGGAAGTCGTGCGGGTCGATGTTCAGGAAGAGGAACTGCCCCGGCGCCAGCGCGGTGTCGATCCCCTCCACGGCCTTGCGCCGGCACAGGCGCGAAAGCTCCCAGATGAGGTTGGCCTCCTCGGCCACGCCGAACAGCACCTCGGGCGAGCGCAGCCCCCGGTGCGTTCCCCGCGCGAGCGCCTCGTAGCCATAGACCTGCTTGGTCTCCGTCACCACGATGGGGTGATAGACGATGTAGACCGCGCCCTCGCGGATGGTTTCCTTGAGGTCGGCCACCTTCCGGCTGCGCTCGCGGCTCTCCACCCCGCGCGCGGCGGCCGCCGCCTCGCGGATGCCGCGGTAGATGATGCGCTCGGGGCGGATCTTGGGGTTGCGGAAGAGGGTGGCGGAACCGACGTAGATCTCGAACAGCCCGGCCACGTCCTCGCCGTGCGCCGCCTCGAGCCGCCCGCGCACGTGCTCCTCCAGCTCGCGGGCGATCTCGTTGATGCGCCGCTCCGCCTCGCCCACCGCTTCGGGGAGATCGGTGAAGAAGATGAAGTCGTCGTCGCCGGTGTGCGAGACCATGAGCATGTTCTCCTCCTCGCCGCGGCGCGCGTCGTAGAAGTCGCGCACGGCCGCGGCGGTGGTCTGCAGCACCTCGTCCAGCTTCTCCCAGCCGTAGATCTCCTCGAGCTTGCTGTAGCGCACGAACTCGATGTACAGCACGGTCATCCGCCCGCGCCGCTCCAGCAGCTCGCGGCCGCGCTCCAGCATCACCGGCAGCGTGGGAAAGCCGGTGTAGCGGTCGTAGAGCAGCTCCTCGTAGCGGAGGTGGTCGGCCAGCTCGCCGGGCGGCTGGTCGCCCAGCGAGCGCGGGCGGAAGCCGAGCGACCACAGCCGGGCGTGCAGCTCGTCGGGCGTGGCGGGAAGGAGGAGCCACTCCTCCACGCCGCAGCGCACGGCGCGGCGCACGTCCTCCTCGCCGCGGCAGGCGGCGACGAGGGGGATGCCGCGGGCGCGGGTCTCGTCGCGCACGCTGGACAGCAGCTGCGCGCGCATCTCGAACACCACCGCGTCGGGGTGGGTGCGCAGCACGGGAACGAGCTGGTCGGCGTTGTCGGCGGCCGGCCACTCGCCCGCGTTCACCGTCACCACCTCCGCCCCCAGCCGGGCCCCCGCCGCGGCCAGCGCCTCCTGCAGCCCGGCGTCGCCGGCGTATCCGACAATTCTCACGCCGCGCTGCCCCGCGCCGCCAGGTTGCGCTCGACCTTCTCCAGCAGGTCCTTGAAGTCCACCGGCTTCACCACGTAGTCGTCGGCCCCGGAGCGCAGCCCCTCGAACTTGTCCTCGTAGGCGCCCTTGGCGGTCACCATCACCACGCGGGTGGTGGCGCCCAGCTCGGGGTGGTTCTTGATGGTGCGGCACACCTGCCAGCCGTCCATCCCGGGCATCATCACGTCCAGCAGCACCAGGTCGGGCCGCACCTGCTCCATGCGGGCCAGCGCGGCACGGCCGTCGGAGGCCAGGGTGACCGCGTAGCCGCGGGACTCCAGGAACGCGCGCAGGATCTCCACGTTGTCGGGATTGTCGTCCACGACCAGGATGGTGCCCTTCGATTCGTCGGCGGCCAAGGTGATCCCCCCTCGCCCGTGATCGGGCCCGGCGGACGGTGGTGTCGGGTCGATGCGCCGCCCGCCTTTCCGGGCCCGCGCCAACCGTTCGCGGCGGGCAAGAAGTGAGCCACCTCCCCGCTCGCCGACACGGCGGAAGTGTAGTCGATACAGGCGTTTGTGCAAGGTAGATGTTCCGCGATTCGCCGAGTTTTCGACGGGCGGCTGAAGCCGCGGCTGGAACATTGGGAAGCCTGCTGCGCAGGCTGCGGCCGCGGGCTGCGGTGCGGGATGGCGGCCACCCGCGCGGCCGCATCGTCCGAGTGCAGTTGAAGCCTCGCGCGGTTTGCGAGGCTTTCCAACGTTCCAGCCGCGGGTTTACCCGCCTGTCCAAATCTCACCGCCACGTCCGGATCGCCCGCTCGTCCGGATCTCTCCCATGCGATGGGATGAAATTGGCTCGCTTGCGGGGTCTCGGGCGCGCGCGCAGGTTGATCTCCATCTCCTGGATACAATCCGCCGAACGCCCGTTGGGAGGAGCCTGCATGCCCGAGGAACCTTCGCCCCTGGATCTCCCCACCACGCGCCGTCAGTTCGCGAAGGCGGCCGCCCTCGCCGTGGCGGCGCCGGTGCTGGCGCCGCTGGCCGGGTGCTCGTCGGCGCCCGGGCCGGCGCCATCGCCCGCGCCCGCCGCCGGTCCCGTCGCCGCGCCGGCGGCCCCGGTCGCGCCGTCGGCGCCGCCGCAGCAGGGGCAGCAGCAGGCGCCCGACCCCGTCTCCATCCACCTCACCGAGGCGCTCAAGGTGAAGTACCGCGACCGGCTGACCGAGGCGCAGTGGGAGGAGGTGCGCAGGGGGATCGAGGGGAATCTGCGCGCCGCCCGGGCGCTGCGGCAGTTCGAGATCCCCATCCAGACCGAGCCGGCGTTCACCTTCCGCGCGTACCGCGGGGGTGACCGATGATCCCCACGGAGACGCTGTTCCAGCCCGTCTCCGCGCTGGCGGAGGGGATCCGCGCGCGGCGGCTGGACCCGGTGGAGCTGGCGGAGGCGTACCTGCAGCGGCTGGAGACGCTGGGGCCGCGGCTGAACGCCGTCGTCACCGTCACCCGCGAGCGCGCGCTGGCCGAGGCGCGGGCCGCGAAGCGCGAGATCGCCGCCGGGCGCTGGCGCGGGCCGCTGCACGGCATGCCGTACGGGGCGAAGGATCTCATTGCGGCGGAAGGCTATCCCACCACCTGGGGCGCACAGCCGTATCGCGAGCAGCGCTTCCCCGACGCGACCGTGGTGGCGAAGCTCAAGGCGGCGGGCGCCGTCCTCGTCGCCAAGCTCGCGTCCGTCGAGCTGGCCGGCGGGATGGGCTACGAGCAGGCGAACGCCAGCTTCACCGGGCCAGGGCGGACGCCCTGGAACCCGGAGTTCTGGAGCGGCGGCTCGTCCAGCGGCCCGGGCGCGGCCGTCGCCGCCGGGCTCGTCCCCTTCGCCATCGGCTCGGAGACGTGGGGATCGATCGTCACCCCGGCCGCGTTCTCGGGCGTCACCGGCCTGCGCCCCACGTACGGCCGCGTCAGCCGCGCGGGGGCGATGGCGCTCAGCTGGACGATGGACAAGATCGGCCCGCTCTGCCGCACCGCCGAGGACGCCGGGCTGATCCTGCAGGCCATCGCCGGGCCCGACCCGGCGGACCACAACTCGGCGGACCGGCCGTACCGCGCCTCGCTGGCGCTGCCGCGCGGGCGCCGGCCGCGCATCGGCGTGCTGAAGGGGCTGGCGGAGGGATCGCAGGCCGAGGTGAAGCGCAACTTCGAGCGCTCGGTGGAGGTGCTGTCGGGCTTCGCCGAGATCGTGCGCGACGTGACGCTGCCGCGGTTCCCCTACGGCGCCGCGGCGGGGGTGATCATCGACGCGGAGGCGGCCAGCATCTTCGAGGAGCTGGTGGACAGCGGGCGCGTGCACCAGCTCACCGCGCCCGAGGACCAGATCGGCGGCTACCCCGGCCAGGTGGTGTTCGCCAGGGACTACCTGCGCGCGCTGCGCATCCGCACCCCCGCCGCGGTGGCGATGGACCGCTTCTTCGTGGAGGGGGGATTCGACGCGGTCGTCCATCCCACGCGCCCGACCGTCTCCTTCCCCGTGGGGAAGAAGTTCAGCGAGGCATACAGCGACCTGGCCGGCGGCGGCGAGCCGATCAGCGGCGCGGCGAACCTGCTCGGGCTCCCCGGCATCGCGCTCCCCAACGGCTTCGGGCGCGACAACCTGCCGACGTCGCTGTCGCTCACCGGCCGCGCGTGGGACGAGCAGGTGCTGGTCGCGCTCGCGCACCAGGTCCAGCAGCGCACCGACTTCCACAAGCGCACGCCGCCGGGCTTCGGGTAATCACGCAGCGGGAAGGATTTCTGACGATGAACGATGCATTCAGGCCAGCATGTCATTCCGAACGGAGCCGCCGCACCGGCCTTTCCACCGCACCGGCGGTTGGCGGCTCCGTGAGGAATCTATGATCCGCACACGAGCGACAGGCGGCTTCCTGCTCGTACGCAGGCCACAGATTCCTCGGGCTGCGGCCCACGGAGCGGACGCAGGATCGGCCTGGCCGCCCTCGGAATGACAGCCTTCGCGGTGTGCACGGCCATCTTCCAAACCGGGATGACACAAGGACGGGGCGAGATCACCGCCGTCTCGCCCCGTCCTTGTCGTGGCATACGCCGCGGCGCTACTCGCGCGGCGGGTCGCCCCACTGGTAGGGGAGCTGGTTCATCAGGTAGCGCACCACGCCGTCGACCTTCGAGGTGCGCAGCCGGTCGGTGCGGATGGTGACGACGGTGGACGGGCCGTGGCGGTGCGCCTCCAGCGTCACCGTGCCCTCGCCGCCGGTGTAGGTCACGCGGTGGGCCGTTTCCTCGCTGCGCTGCAGCTCGGCGCGCTCGGTCAGGATCTCGTGCGCCTTGGCGAGAACCTCGCGCGTGGGGAGCACGGTGCTCCGCTCGTAGTCGGACATCTGTCGTTATCCTCTGCTATCGTTCCGGAGAGGGACGATCGCCCCCTCCCTGCTTCCGTTCCAGCAGCGCCCGCAGCTCGGCGTACGGCAACGCGCCGGTGACGAGCTCCGCGTCGGCCCCCGCGCCCACCACCAGCGCCGGCACCGCGGCGATCCCCAGCCGCCGCGCCAGCGCCTCGTCGGCCGCCACGGCGCCGCTCAGCGAATCGACGTCCAGCACCACCTTCAGCTCCGTGGCGTCGAGCCCCAGCGCCGCGCCCAGCTCCACCAGCACGTCGATGCGCCCCACGTCGCGCCCGTCGCGGAAGTACGCGGCGAAGACGGCCTCGCGCATCTCCCGCTCCACCCCGCGCGCGGCGGCGAACTTCGCGGCCTCGTGCGCCTTGCGCGTCCGCGGCATCGCCCCCGGCGCGGCGAGCGCGATCCCCAGCTCGTCAGCCAGCGGGCGCGCCGCCGCGATCTCGTCGGGCAACGGCGCGGCGGGGAGCGCGGCGCCGGCCGGGTACAGCTCGAAGGCGGCGTAGCGCGGCGCGGCCAGTCCCTCGCCCTCCAGGCGGCGCAGCGCGGCCTCGGCGACGTGGCAGAACGGGCTCGTGAAGTCCGTGAACACCAGCACCGGCACGGCCGCCATGCGCCACGTCAGCGGGATCGGGAGATCGGGTCTCGGGCGGCGCCCAATCTGCCGCCGCGCGCGGCGCGCACGCAAGCGGCGGCGCGGCCCCGCACTTGCCCCGCCCCGCATCTTCATCTCCATCTTGTCCTGTAGATGACGGGAGGCGGCGTATGGCGGAGGCGTGGGCGCACCACGAGGCGGTGGTCAACAACGTGCGGCTGCACTGGGTGGAGCAGGGAGACGGCCCGCTGGTGGTGCTGCTGCACGGCTTCCCCGAGTTCTGGTGGGGATGGCGCCGGCAGATCCCCGCGCTGGCCGCGGCGGGCTTCCGCGTGGTCGCGCCGGACATGCGCGGCTACAACCTGAGCGCGAAGCCGCGCGGCGCCAGCAGCTACCGCGTCTCCATCCTGCTGGAGGACGTGGCCGCGCTGGTCCGCCATCTGGGCGCGGAGCGGGCGCATCTCACCGGCCACGACTGGGGCGGCGTGGTGGCGTGGCACGCGGCCATGCGCCGCCCGGAGATCGTCGGCCGGCTGGCGATCATCAACGCGCCGCACCCCACCATCTTCGCGAGAGAGATGCGCCGGCCGCGGCAGTTCCTGCGCGCCTGGTACGCCATGGCCATCCAGCTCCCCGCCCTTCCCGAGGCGGCCATCCGCGCGGGAAACTTCAGGGCCCTGGAGCGGCTCTTCCGCGGCACGGCCACCCCCGGCGCCTTCAGCGACGAGGACATCGCGCGCTACAAGGAGGCGCTGCGCCGCCCGGGCGCGCTGACCGCCGCGCTCAACTACTACCGCGCCTACCGCAGCAGCCTCGTGCGGCGGATGGGGACGAAGAAGAAGCGCCCGCGGCGGATCGTCGAGTCCCCGACGCTGGTGATCTGGGGCGAGAAGGACCGGGCGCTCGACCTCCACAACCTCGACGGGCTGGAGCGTTACGTCCCCGATCTCCGCGTCGAGCGGCTCCCCCACGCCAGCCACTGGGTGATGGCGGACGATCCCGAGCGTGTAAATTCGCTGCTGATCGAGTTCTTCAGGGGAGATTGACCCGCCGTGCATCCCCGCCGCACGCAATCGGCTCGACGATGACAGAACCGACGGAGGAAGGCGATGCGATCCCGATGGGCGGGATGATGCCGGTCCCCGCGCCCGCACGGCCGCGGATCCGGCGCGAGCTGGCGCGCAAGGCGATCCACGTCTCCTCCGCCGTGCTGCCGCTGCTGGTGTGGGTCGCGCCGCGGTGGCTCGCCCTGGCCGTCCTCCTCCCCGCCGCCGCCGTGGCGATCGCGGTGGACTCGGCGCGGCTGCGCTGGCGGGCGCCCCGCTACTGGTTCCTGCGCTACACCCGGCGGATGCTGCGCCACCACGAGCGCCGCCGCTTCGCCGGCGCCACGTACATGGCGGTGGCGTACGCGCTGGCCGTGCTCCTCTTCCCCCGCCCCATCGCGGTGATGGCCATGCTGTTCAACGGCTTCGGCGACGCGGCGGCGGCGCTGGCCGGCAAGCGGTGGGGCCGCCGGCGGACGCGCTGGGGAAAGAGCTGGGAGGGCTTCGCCGCGGGGCTGGCCGTTAACATCGGCGTGGCGGGACTTGTCACGTGGTTGGATGCTGGTGTGCCGCTCGCCGCGGCGGCCGCGGGCGCCGCGGCCGCGGCCACCCTCGAGTTCCTCGATCTTCCCGTCGACGACAACGTGCGCGTGACGCTGGGCGGCGGCGGGGTGGCGTACCTCGCCGCGCGCCTACTCGGCTGAGCCTCGTTGCGGCTCACGTTCAGAGAAGGGCGGGACTGTGAGAATCCGCCGATTTTCTCCATCTCCGATCTCCCTACATCCGGCGCGGAAACGACGGTATGGACGCCGCTTCGCCGCGGCTGGCGCCCCGGGCGCGGCATCTCCGGTGGTAGCGTTTCCACCAGGACGAGGCGGAACAGTTGTGGGGGATAAAACCGCGCGGCGTCAGGGAATCACGCAGTGGGGCGAGCCGGTGCACCCTGTAGCAGCGCCCCGCCGCGGGCGCATCGCCGCACGAACCTCTGGCGATACAGGAGCGCCAAGCACATTATTCATTCACACGCGTAAATAGCCACTTCCCCGCCAGCGCTCCCTTTGCGCCGGGCGTGGAGCACGATGCACATCGGTGTGCATCGTGGCGGTATCTCAGCCTCTACGCGGGTCCGGCGTACCCCCAGGGCGGGCGCGCCGGCAGCATCCACATCCTGTCGGAGCCCCGTCGAATGGCCGTACCACAACCGGGAACGCCCGCGCGCAAGCCGCGCCGCCGCTGGCGGTGGCACGTTCCGCCCGCGCTGGTGCACGGCAACGAGACGCTGGAAGGCACGGAGATGCTGGACGAGTTCTCCGGGGCCGTCGGTCTGGCGCTGTGGCAGTCCATGCGCGACGTGACGCTGTGGGCGGGCGGCCGCGAGCCGGCCGAGCGCGCCGAGCTGTTCCAGGAGGGCGCGCACGAGCAGCGCCTGCGGCAGCTGGACCAGGCGGGGGTGGACGCCGCCATCGACGCGCCGCTCAGGGTGCTGGCGCGCATCTCGGCCGAGCCGGACAGGATCACCGAGGAGGAGATCCTGTCCGCCTGCCGCGACGTGTCGACCTGGGCCGACGCGCAGGAGAAGCTGGCCACCGCCATCGCCTTCTCGCAGGCGGGCGCGCTGGCGGCGCCGACCAACGCCGCGGCGGGGTTCCGCGTGGGGCAGCTGGCGCGGCGCAAGGCGGAGTACGCGCGCGCCGAGAGCTGGTTCCGGCGGGTGATCGGGCTGGGGCGGCAGGCCAAGGACTGGGCCAGCTACTCCGAGGCCTTCCTGGGGCTGGGCGAGCTGTACGCCCAGCGCGGCAACTTCCCGGCGGCGCGCCGCTTCTACATCCGGGGCCTGCGCGCCGCGCGGCGCCACGGGATGCGCGACATCCAGGGGCGGGCGCTGCACGCGCTGTTCATGACCGTGGTCGACACCCGCCCCGAGGAGGCGCTGGAGTTCGCGCGGGCGGCGTTCAAGGCGTACGGGCCCACGCACTCGCGGCTGCCCACGCTGGCGCGCGACCTGGCGTACTTCTGGATGACCCGCGGCCGCTTCGCGCAGGCGCTGGCCGTGTTCCAGGCGCTGGCGCCGCACCTGGCCACGCCGGGCGAGCGGATGCTGAACACCTCCGAGCTGGGCCGCGCGGCGGGCGGCGCCGGCAGCCGCCCCGACTTCGACCGCGCGTGGGACGAGATCTGGAGCTACGCGGGCGAGTGGCACTCGCGCCCCAGCGCCTCGCAGGCGCTGCTCGACCTGGCGCGCGGCGCGGCCAGCCTGAAGGACTGGAGCCGGGCCGAGCGCGCCGCCAGCACCGCGCGCGACGTGGCCACGCGGCGCGAGGAGAGCAAGGTGGCCATGGAGGCCGAGACGGTGCTCGACCAGGTCTCGCGCAAGCGCGGCCTGGAGACGGCCACCGAGCCCGCCGGCGGCGAGCAGGAGGAAGCCGACACCGAGGGCCTGGCCGCCGACCTCCTCCGCACCCTCACCTCCGTCGGCCGCCGCTAGGATTCGGTCGGTCTACATCGAACGAGCCGCCGCTCCGGGATGCGAATCCGGAGCGGCGGTTCGGTTTTCTAGAAGAGCAGAATTTGGGCGTGTTGGGCGCTGAGACGCCCAAACGGGCTGCGCGCGCCGTAGGGCACGATACGACTGTGCCCAACCGCGCCGGGCGCGCATCCCTCACGCAAGGTATGTCGCCGCGCTGAGTTCTCCCCTCCCCTGCGCAGCGGGGGAGGGGCCGGGGGAGGGGGCCAGCCGGCGGCCGCGCGAACCTGTCGCTCATCCGCACCGTCGTCACCCAGACACTGAGTTCCGGGCACTGGGCACTGGGCACTGGGCACTGGGCACTGGGCACTGGGCACTGGGCACTGGGCACTGGGCACTCAGCACTCAGCACCCAGCACTCCACACACTCCTCCCGAACACCGTAAACCCCTTGGCACGATTGCAGCTATTGCGTGAGTGGGGCTCACTTCTACGTTTCATCATGGAGCATCCGGCGGGTGCCGGAAATCCGCGTGGCGAGTACCCACAACCCATTGGCCAGGAACGGTTTTCGATGAGTGACCAGAACGCCCGGAACGCGCCGAGCGAACAGGAGTCGCGCGAAGTCGCCGAGGCCGCGCGCGAAACCGAGTGGACCGCGCCGAGCTTCGTCCGCGAGCTGTTCCTCGGCAACTTCCGGCTTGACCTGATCCACCCCTATCCCCGCCAGGCTCCCGAGGACAAGGCCAAAACCGACGCCTACATGGCCAGGCTCCGCGCCTTCCTCGACGAGAACGTCGACTCCGACGAGATCGACCGCACCGGCGAGCTCCCGCCCGAGGTGGTGCAGGGGCTGCGCGACCTGGGCGCGTTCGGCCTCAAGATCCCCGAGGAGTACGGCGGGATCGGGCTCAGCCAGGTGGGCTACGGCCGCACCATCGGCATGGTCACCAGCAAGGACGGCAACCTCACCGCCCTCCTCTCGGCGCACCAGTCGATCGGCGTCCCCCAGCCGCTGAAGATGTTCGGGACGCCCGAGCAGAAGAAGAAGTACCTCCCCCGCCTGGCCAAGGGGGCCATCTCCGCCTTCGCGCTCACCGAGCCGGGCGTGGGCTCCGACCCCGCCGCGCTCTCCACGACGGCGACGCCGACGGAGGACGGCGAGGCCTTCATCCTCAACGGCGAGAAGCTGTGGTGCACCAACGGCACCGTGGCCGAGCTGCTGGTGGTGATGGCGCGCACCCCCAACAAGGTGAAGAACGGCAAGGAGATCCCCCAGATCACCGCCTTCATCGTGGAGACCGACACGCCCGGGGTGGAGATCACCCACCGCTGCCGCTTCATGGGCCTGAAGGCGCTGCAGAACGCGGTGATCAGGTTCGACAACGTGCGCGTCCCCCGCGAGAACATCCTCTGGGGCGAGGGGAAGGGGCTCAAGCTGGCGCTGATCACGCTGAACACCGGCCGGCTGACGCTGCCGATGAGCGCGGCGTACGGGGCCAAGGTGGCGGTGGAGGTGGCGCGGAAGTGGGCCGCCGAGCGCGTGCAGTGGGGCGCGCCCATCGGCAAGCACGACGCCGTGGCGCAGATGCTGGGCGCGATGGCGGCCGACGCGTTCGCCATCGAAAGCATGGCCGAGCTCTCCAGCGCGCTGGCCGACCAGGCGCGCAACGACATCCGCCTCGAGGCGGCCATCGCCAAGCTGTGGACGACGGAGATCAGCTGGCGGATCATGGACGACCTGCTGCAGATCCGCGGCGGGCGCGGCTACGAGACCGCCGACTCGCTGGCCGCGCGCGGCGAGGTGCCCATCGCGGTGGAGCGCGCGTTCCGCGACTCGCGCATCAACCGCATCTTCGAGGGCTCGTCGGAGATCATGCGCCTGTTCATCGCCCGCGAGGCGGTCGACACGCACCTGAGCGTGGCGGGCGACCTGATCAAGCCCGGCATCTCCACCGGCCAGAAGCTCGGCGCGATGGCCAGGGCGGGCGCCTGGTACGCCGGCTGGCTGCCGAAGCGCTTCTTCGGCGGGGGACAGATCCCCGGCCACTACGGCGAGTTCGGGCGCAACGCGAAGCACGTGCGCTACGTCGAGCGCACCTCGCGCAAGCTGGCGCGCAACATGTTCTACGCCATGGGCAAGTACCAGGCGAAGCTGGAGCGCAAGGGCCACCTGCTGGGCCGCTTCGTGGACATCGGCGCCGAGCTGTACGCCATGAGTTGCGCCTGCGTGCGCGCCCAGGACATGCGCGACGGGCCCAACGGCAAGGAGGCGGCGATGCTGGCGGACGTGTTCTGCCGCCGCTCGCGCCTGCGCATCCGCGAGCTGTTCGGGCAGCTGTGGGACAACGCCGACGACCCTACCTACAAGCTGGCGCAGGACGTGATGAAGGGCCGCTACGCCTTCATCGAGGAGGGGGCGATGGCCACCATCCCCGAGCACACGCTGGCGCCCAGCGCGCAGCCGCCGGTGGAGCGCAAGGTGACGGCCGGCTCGCCGCCCGAGCGCGTCGGCGCGAGCGGCTGACCGCCTTCGACGGACGACGGACGGCCCCGCGGCGGATGGATCGCCGCGGGGCCGTTCTCGTTCCGGGGATTGGTTGACGCATCCATCCCGATCCCAGGCTGACGTCATCCTGAGGCCGGCCAGACCGTAAGCAGCGTCTGCGCAATCACTTGCAGGCCGAAGGATCTATAACCGCGGCGGCACGCGATTCGGTCGGACGCACCGATTCTCCACCCGGAGTCAATATTACCTACCTTTCGGCTGCCCATGGAGAGGCGAGATGAGCGAGACCCTATTCCTTACCCTGACCGACCAGCTCGCGGCCGACCTGGAGTCGTTCGCGAGAGCCGATGGGATGACGCGCGAGGAACTCCTCCTTAGCGCGATTCAGCAGTACGTCGCCGAGCGCAAGTTCGACGCGTTGCGGTCTCGCGTGATGCCGCAGGCCCGCAGGGCGGGATTCTCGACGGACGACGACGTCTTCCGCTCGATCTCGTAAACCTGGCGCTCGACAACACACAGCGGCCCCGGCGATTCGTTCGCCGGGGCCGCCGTGCTGCTCCACGTGCGATCCCGCCCCGGCACGGATCGTGAAGCCACGCATTGCCGCAACTGTAGTGCGGGCAAGCACATCCAGAGGAGGAGCGATGGCTGGGAAGCGACCGGACCAGTACCAGATCGCGCCGGGCGAGGCGGGCGCGTCGGACTACAAGAACCTCCCCGAGGTCGGTAAGGGGAAGTCGGGCGAGGACGACACCGTGACCCGCGACAAGCAGCGGGTGGCCGGCAGCGTGGGCGGGGGCGGCGGGCCCGGACAGCACTTCTTCGACCCCGACCACCCGCAGCCCAGCCACGACTCCGGCGTCCACGCGCGCGAGGGCCACGGCGAGCACGGCGGCGGGATGCAGGCCTCCGAATCGCCGAGGGAGCGCGAGGAGCAGGGGAGCGAGGACCCGCGCGACCGCGGGGTGGGCGCATGAGCCCCGGCGGCCCCGGTCCGCGCGAGGAGCGCGGCACGGCGGAGGGCTCCCGCCGCCACCCGCCGCACGTGGACGTGAACGCGCAGGGGCAGCCCGTCCAGCAGTCGTCGCAGAACCCCGACGACGTGCCGACCATGCCCGCCAACGCGCACGGCCGCGACCACGCGCCCGGCGGCGAGCAGCCGCACACCATCGACGAGGCCAGCATGTACGACCGGCGCCCCGAGGAGGACAAGGACCACCGCGCCGGAACGTGATCGGCTGGATACAGTCTGTTGACCTCTTTCACGCGGCCCCGTGACACTCCGGGGCCGCGTGGCCGTTCTCATCGCTCTCTTGTATCACTCTGCGGTGGGGCGATCTCCCGCGCGCGGGGCGGGTTTTCGCCGCCGGAAGCGGCCGGTGTGGTGTATCAGGAGATGGAGATCCGTGGCCGCAGGTACAACGTTTGCGGAGCCTACAAAGACCCTTGACCCCTATATCTTGGGGTACTACCTTGCTGCTCCCGCTACAGATAGTACTTCCCCGAGAGTTTTCCACAGCGTAATCGTAGGCGCCGCAAGGCGTTTTGAGCTTTTTCCACAGCGCGTAGCGCGCCGGCAGCAGAACCCGCGGTCCAGTGCCCGCAACCAGAGAGGACGCTTCGATGAACCCTCCCACCGCCGTTCCGTCCGTGGCCGACACCCCCGTGGCCGCACCCCCCGCCGACCTGCCGCGGGCCGAGCTCTCCGACAACGCGCGGATCGTGCTCGCCAAGCGGTATCTCAAGAAGGACGAGTCGGGGAAGCCGACGGAAGAGCCGGAGGAGATGTTCTGGCGCGTGGCCTACACCATCGCCAGCGCCGACCGCGGCTACGGCGCGGCCGAGGACGAGATCGTCGCCCTCGCGCGCGAGTTCTACGGGCTGATGACGCGGCGGCTGTTCGAGCCCAACTCGCCCACGCTGATGAACGCGGGGCGCCCGCTGGGCCAGCTCTCCGCCTGCTTCGTGCTGCCGGTGGAAGACGAGCTGTCGAACGGGCAGAGCGGGATCTACGACACGCTCACGTCGATGGCCATGGTGCACCAGTCGGGCGGCGGCACCGGCTTCTCGTTCAGCCGCATCCGCCCCGAGGGCGACCACGTGCGCAGCACCACGGGCGTGGCCAGCGGCCCCGTGTCGTTCATGTCGCTCTACGACGCGTCGACGGAGGTGGTGAAGCAGGGCGGCACCCGGCGCGGCGCCAACATGGGGATCCTGCGCGTCGACCATCCCGACATCGAGAAGTTCATCGACTGCAAGCAGGACATCACCAAGATCACCAACTTCAACATCTCCGTGGCCATCACCGACGCGTTCATGAACGCGGTGGAGCGCGGCGAGGCGTACGAGCTGGTCAATCCCCACGACAACCAGGTGGTGGGGACGAAGGACGCGCGCGCCATCTTCGACAAGATCGTGGAGAACGCGTGGCGCACCGGCGAGCCGGGCGTGTTCTTCATCGACCGCGCGAACTTCTACAACCCCGTCCCCCACCTGGGCGCGTACGAGGCGACGAACCCCTGCCTCACCGGCGACACCCGCGTGCTCACCGTCGAGGGTCCCCGCCGCTTCGACGAGCTGGCCGCCAGCGGCGACGACGTCCTGGTCTACGCCTTCGACCGCCTGGCGCAGGCGCCGGTGATCCGCTGGATGCGCCGTCCCCGCCTGACGCGGCGCGACGTGGAGGTGATCGAGATCGAGTTCGACAGCGGGCTGACCGTGCGCTGCACCCCCGACCACAACTGGATCGGGCTGAACGGCGAGAAGATCCCCGCCGGCGAGCTGCGCGGCGGCGTGAGCGTGCGCGCCTACTCGGTGGCCCGCCTGCAGGAGCGCGCGGCCGCGGGGGTGGGGAACCACAAGGTCGTGGCCGTCCGCCTGGCGGGCCGCGCGGACGTGTACAACGGCACCGTCGACGACGTGCACACCTACGTCGTCGCGGACCCGCAGGCGGTGGAGGCGGGCGCGGCCTTCACCGGCGTCGTCTCCGCCAACTGCGGCGAGCAGCCGCTGCTGCCGTACGACGTGTGCAACCTGGGCTCGGTGAACGTGGGCGCCTTCGTGCGCGACGACGTGCCCGCCGACAGCCCGTGGTACGAGCGGGTGGACTGGAAGGAGTACCGGCGGGTCACGCGGCTGTCCACGCACTTCCTGGACAACGTGATCGACGCCAACCAGTACCCGCTGCCGGAGATCCACGACCTGGCGCACCGCATCCGCCGCATCGGGCTGGGGGTGATGGGCTTCGCCGACCTCCTCGTCCGTCTCGGCGTCCCCTACAACAGCGAGGAGGGGGTGGAGATCGGGCGGCGGATCATGGAGTTCCTGGACGAGGAGGGGAAGAAGGAGAGCGAGGCGCTGGCCGAGAAGCGCGGCACCTTCCCCGAGTGGGAGCAGTCGATCTGGGGGCCCGACGAGACGTGCGCCCGCGCACCCAACGGCGACCGCATCCGCCCGCTGCGCCGGCTGCGCAACTGCAACGTGACGACGGTGGCGCCCACGGGGACCATCTCCATCTTCGCCGGCTGCAGCTCGGGGATCGAGCCGCTCTTCGCCGTGGCCTTCATGCGCAACCAGGCCGGCGCCATGATGCCCGACGTGAACGAGGACTTCGTGGCGGCCGCGCAGGCGGGGGGGTGGTACAGCGAGGCGCTGATGGAGCGGATCGCCCGCGAGGGGCACATCCACTTCCCCGAGGTGCCGCCGGCCGTGCAGAAGGCGTTCGTCACCGCGCACGACACCACCCCCGAGTGGCACGTGCGGATGCAGGGCGGCTTCCAGGAGTACTGCGACAGCGCCATCAGCAAGACGACGAACTTCCCGCACGACGCCACCGTCGAGGACGTGCGCGAGATCTACGAGCTCGCGTTCCGGCTGGGGGCCAAGGGAATCACCGTGTACCGCGACGGCAGCCGCGACAACCAGGTGCTGTCGACGGGGGCCACCAAGACGCCGGCGCAGCAGCAGGCCGAGGCCGCCGAGATCGCCGAGGTGCGCGCGAAGGCGGCCGAGGCGTTCGAGCGGAGCGCCAAGCTGGAGCGCGAGGTGGCGCGGCTGCGCGAGGAGCTGAAGCAGGCCGAGTTCCGCGAGACGCAGATCCGCCGGCACAAGCGCAAGCGGCCGGGCGTGCTGCGCGGCACCACGCGCAAGATGACCTCGCCGCTGGGCGACGTGTTCGTCACCATCAACGAGGACGACCAGAACCATCCGTTCGAGGTGTTCGCCACCCTGGGCAAGGCGGGCTCGGTGGCCATGGCCGACGTGGAGGCCATCGGACGGCTGATCTCGCTGGCGCTGCGCTTTGGCATCCCGGTGAACGAGGTCTACACGCAGCTGCGCGGCATCAGCTCCGACAAGGCGATCGGCTTCGGCGCCAACAAGGTGCACTCGGTGCCCGACGCCATCGCGCAGGCCATCGGGCTGCGCGAGCAGGAGAAGGCGGGGATCCAGCAGGAGGCCTTCCCCGAGGCCATCGTGCAGACGGAGAATGCCGCGGACCTGGCGATGGGCGTGGCGCCGCTGACGGAGGCCGCCGGCCCGCCGCAGCTGACGCTCGACTACCACGGCGGCGAGACCTTCATGGGCACCTGCCCCGAGTGCAAGAGCCAGCTCGAGTTCGCCGAAGGCTGCATGAAGTGCCACGTCTGCGGCTTCAGCGAGTGCGGGTGAAGCGGGAATCACCAGACATGACGAGGTACTGACAGGCGGGCCTCCGGCGACTGCCGGAGGCCCGTGGTTGTTCAGCGAAGGGAGCGAAGATGGACCTGGCGCTGGATCTCGGGCTGGATGCCACCGCGGCGCTGCTGGCATCGACACCCCGTACGCAACGTTATCCGCGGCTGCGTTACATGGGATCGAAGTACCGCGTGGTCCCCCACCTCGCGGGGATCTTTGCGGACCTGCAGTTCGATCGCGCGCTCGATTCATTCAGTGGAAGCGGCGTGGTCGCGTACGCGCTGAAGGAGATGGGGAAGGAAGTCGTCGCGAACGATTTCCTGAGCTTCCCCTCCACCGTGGCCCGCGCCCTGGTGGAGAACAGCCACGTGCGCCTGGAGCGGGAGGATCTGGAGTACCTGCTTTCACCGAGCGAGGATGGCCGCGACTTCATCACCCGTACCTTCGAGGGACTCTACTTTCCTGCAGAAGATCATGCATTCCTGGATGCCGCGTGGTCGCACATCGACGCTCTGCCCCCATACAAGCGCGACCTCGCCATCTCCGCGCTCTGCCTTGCTGCGGCACGGAAGCAGCCGCGCGGCGTGTTCACCATCACCGACTTCCGTTACGACGACGGCCGTAGAAACCTGCGCACGCCGCTGCGAGACCTCTTCGTCGAAGCCGTTCGCGATCTGAATAATGCCGTGTTCGACAACGGGCGGGACAACCGCGTGATTTGCGGGGATGCCGCCGGGCTGGACCCGAAGGGCTTCGATCTGGTGTATTTCGATCCGCCGTACGCGCCGCCGAGAGACGACAGCGACTACATCAAGCGCTACCACTTCCTCGAAGGGCTCTCGGTCTACTGGCGCGGGCTCAAGATCATGGAGCGCACCGCCACGAAGAAGATCGAGAAGCGATTTACTCCGTTCGCCTACAAGCGCACGATCCGGAGCGCACTCACCGATCTGTTCCATCGTTTCCGCGACAGCATCATCGTACTGTCGTACAGCTCCAATTCCGTTCCGGGGCAGGACGAGGTCCATGAGCTTCTCGCGGCAGAGAAGCAGAGGGTGGATGTCCATACGATCCCGCATCGCTACTCGTTTGGTACGCACGCCGCGGCCAAGCGCAGGGTCGTCCAGGAATTCGTCTTCGTGGGAAGGTAGCCGTTGGTGAGCTCCGCCATCTCGTTTTCCGATCTGCTTTCATCGCTCGCCGATCTGGGGCGAGTGGTACGGGAAAACCCCGAGCTCCAGGAACGGATCCATTCGCTCGTCGAGGAGCTGCGGGTCGCGGGAGAACCGACCCGCGATTCGATCGCGGAGTTCATGTCGAGACATCCGGACTCGGTACCTGTACTCGCTACGGTCGCCGGACTCACGCGAGAGATGTTGAAGAATCAGCTGAGACACCGGATGGGAACCAGTAGCTGGAGCAAGCTGGCGCGGACGAATCCCTCAGAACTGGTCGACACCCTCGACGCGTTCGGGCTGGTCGCGCGGCTCGGGGAGCAGATGCAGCGAAGCTGGACGTTCGAGGATGTTCTGCTCGAGCGCTACCTGTGGTCGCAGCGCGGCGCATCCGGCGCCATCGGCAGAGGGAGGGGATTGGAAGATCAGGTGGAGGCCGTCGTCCGGCGCCTTGGCCTGCCCATGCAGTTGCGGACGCAGTTCAATGGACGGGGTGGCGCATCCGCCCCCTGTGACCTGGCGGTTCCCGCCGGGGGAGATCAGGCGCAGATCGTCGTCGCGATGAAAGGCTTCAACTCGACGGGAAGCAAGCTCAGCGACGCGGTGCGAGAGATCGTGGCGATGGCAGACGCCCGGCTACCGCATCAGTTTGTGTTCGCCGTGATCGATGGGATCGGCTGGAAGAGCCGCCAATCCGATCTGCGCCGCATCTACGCTCTGTGGGAACGCCGTTCCATCGACGGCCTCTACACCCTCGCCCATCTCGACCGCTTCGAGCAGGATCTCCGCTCGGCCGCCGCTCGCCTGTCGATTCACGCCGACGCACCTGCCTGACAGCGGCCACCATCGTCGTGCTTGACCCAGCCGAGGCAGGAATACACACTGGGATCACGCCGTCTGCAAGACCTCCCCCCTGCCACACCTGCTCCCGAGACACCCCCATGCAACAGATCAAGGGCACCATCCTGAAGTCGCGGCTCGGGTTCGTGGAGCAGCACTGGGGGCGCGAGGGGGTGGAGCGCGTGGTGGGCTCGCTCCCGGACGAGGACCAGAAGGCGCTGCGTACGGTGCTCACCGTCAAGTGGTACCCGTTCGAGATCGGCGAGCGGCTGGACGCGGCCATCGTGGAGGTGCTGGCCGGCGGGCGCAGCGAGGTGTTCGAGCGGCTGGGCGCCGCCTCGGCCGACGCGAACCTGACCACGCTCCACAAGCAGTTCCTCAGCCCCGGCCGGCCGCACGTGTTCCTGGGCAAGGCGCCGCAGATCTACGGCTTCTACTACGAGACCGGCCGGCGCACCTACGAGCAGACCGGCGACCATTCGGGGGTGATGACCACGTACGAAGCCGAGACCTTCAGCGTGCCCGACTGCCTGACGGTGGTCGGCTGGTACCGCCGCGCGCTGGAGATGTGCGGCGCGGAAGGCGTCTACATCGTCGAGGACGAGTGCCGCGCAAAGGGCGGCCAGGTGTGCCGCTACCGCATCGAGTGGAAGGACGTGGCAGGCGCGAGCGCGTAAGCCACGCGTAGCCTCCGGTACAATCCTCGCATCCCGGCGTGCGCGCCGGGGCGCCCGCGGTGGGCGCCGCGGCGCGCGTTGCTTACCGGCAACCTCGAGGATCGGGAGGGGGAGATGCGCTACGCGAGCGCGATCGTCTGCTGCTGCCTGGCGGCGGCGGCGTGCAGGGGGGATGACAGGCCGGACGAGACGGCCGCCGCGCCGGCCATCGACTCGGCCGTGGCGGGGATCACGGGCGACACCGTGCGCGACACCACCAACGCGGTCGGCGACACCACAGTCACCGCCACGGCCGTGATGCAGGACGCGGCGGGGAAGGAGCTCGGCACGGTGACGCTGACCGACGCCGCCGACGGAATCGCCGTGAGCGGCGCGATCACCGGACTGCCACCGGGCGAGCACGGCTTCCACGTGCACGCGGTCGGACAGTGCGCGCCGCCGTTCGAGTCCGCCGGGCCGCACTGGAACCCGTCGAGCAAGCAGCACGGCACGCTGAACCCCGCCGGCCCGCACGCGGGCGACCTGGGGAACCTGAACGTGGGCCCCGCGGGAACGGTGACCGCGGCCGGCACCACGCGTGGCGGCAGGCTGTCCGAGCTGCTGGACGCCGACGGCGCCGCGCTGGTGGTGCACGAAAAGGTCGACGACTACCGGACCGACCCGTCGGGCAACTCCGGCGCCCGCATCGCCTGCGGCGTGATCCAGCGCGCGCCCTGACGGATCGCCATCACCGAACGGTCGGGCGGCCGCCGCGGAGCGATCTCCGCGGCGGCCGCATCGTTTCCCGCACCTCCGTCGCCACCCCGATGACGGGGAAGGCTTTCCGTCATGGTTCCTTTACGTCGGCGGTCCGGGGGCATTATCATCAGTTTCCATCCATCCTTCCGGCTGGCTCCTGTCCGTGCGGAGCTGGCGGCCGGTCGTTCGCGCGGCGGTCCATCCCCCCTCCCGATGCGCTCCCGTTCCCTGCAGCTCGCCGGAATCGTCGCTGCGCTCCTGCTCGCCGCAGGCGGCGCCGCGATGTGGCTGCACGGCTCCACGCGGCCGCCCGCGCCGGCCGAGCTTATGGAGGCGCTCTCGCGCGCAGGGGTCACGCGTGGCTTCGGGCCGCGGCTTTCCATCCAGGTGGAATACCGGACGTGCCGCCAGGTGTACGGGCCTGATCCGGGCGTCCCGATGACGGAATGCCCCGCCGACACCCCTTCCGCGCGGCTGCGCCGAACCGTGGGCCGCGCCAAGGCGCGGGTACGGCAGGGTGCCGACCCCACGGCCATGCACGTGGTCGCGCTCGGCGACCTTCTCTCCGCGGGCGACCCTGCGCTCGAGCGCGCCATCTCCGTGCTGCAGTCGGTGGCGCTCCTCACCGACGCCCCGGCCGATGCGCTGTCCGACCTCGCCGCGGCCCATCTGGTGCGCGCCGAGCGGAGGCAGTCTCCGCGCAACCTCCTGGAGGCGGTGGAGGCGGCCTCGCGCGCGCTGGAGGCGGACTCCGGGCACCCTGCGGCCCGGTGGAACCTGGCCTACGCGCTCACACGCCTCGGCGTCGACGGAGAGGCGTCGCGAGCGTGGGCCGCCTATCGCGCCGTCGACTCCGTCTCCGGGTGGGGCCGCGAATCGGGTCGGTGGGCCGGCGGGCTCGCCGCCGCCCGCACATCGGGTCGCGGCGTATCGCCCCAGGAGGAGGCGGCACGAGGGTGGATCGGCGAGCTGGGAGCCTGGGCAGACGCCGTGCAGCGCGGCGATTACGCTGGCGCCGAGGCGCACCTTCGCGCCGCGGAGATGATCGGCAGCGCCCTCGAGCGCGGCGGGCGTGACGCGACCCTGGCCGACGCCGTGCGCTTCATCCGGGTCCACGAACACAGTCGTCAGCAACTGCGCCCGCTTGCGGAGGCACACCGCGACTACGCGCGCGGCCGCGCGCTCTATGACGCGGGAAACCGCAGGGAAGCCGCACCCTGGCTGGAACGAGCCGCCTCGTCGCCGGCCGCTTCGCCGGCATTGCGGGAGTGGGCCTCGCTCTTCCACGCCGCCACCCTCGTCTACGGCGGCCGCAAGGCGGCGGGCGAACGGGTGATGCGCGGGGTTGCGGCCGGCTGCGACACCCTTCGCGCGGCCGCCCTGGCCGGGCGAGCGTACTGGATGCTCGGCACGACGCTGAACCAGGCGGGCCACCTGGAGGGCGCGCGGGCAGCCTACGAGACCGCGGCGCGCTTCCTCGCCCGCGCGGGTGAGTCGGAGAACGAAGGCACGGTCCAGTACCTCAAGGGCGAGGTAGAATTCGCGGCCGGCAATGCCCTCGGCGGATACGAGCAAGCCTACCGCGCACTTCGAACGCTGCGGCCGTACCGCGCTTCGAGGTGGCTGCACAACCAGCTGCAGGTGGCGGCAACCGCTTCCGCGGCCGCCGGACTGCCGCGCACCGCCATCCTGCTGCAGAACGAGAGCCTGGAGGTGGGACGAAGGACGGGAATCCCCATCTACGCCGTGGAGGCCCTGCTCGCCCGCGCGCAGTTGCTGTCGGCGGCGGGAAGGACGGTCGAGGCCCGGGCCGACGTGGATTCTGCCAGGACCCGGATCGCCGGGCTCGCACCGGAAGAGAAGGCCTGGGCCGAGGCCGACCTTCGCCTTGCCGAGGCGCGCCTGGTGGGAGAAACCGCACCGCGCAGGGCAGCCGACGCGCTGGATCGGGTGGTGGCGTCGCCCGCATCGACCCAGACGGTGCAGCGAGAGGCCGCCGCCCGGCTCGCCCGCGCGGACGCGCTGCTCCGCATTGGCGATCCCACCGCGGCGGCGGCGGATCTGGAGCGCGTGATCTACCTCGTCGACAGCTTGCGTGCCGTGGCCCGGAGCGGCTCGCTCCGCGCGTCCCTTGCCGACCTCGCCCGCGGTGTCTTCGACCGCATGGTGATGCTGCAGGTGAACACGTCGAGCCCTGAGCGGGCGCTCGCCTACCTGGAGCGTGGGCGCGAGGCGTTCGCGCCCCTCGGCCGCGGCGCGGGAACGGCCGCGACCCTGCCCTTGCCACGAGGCGGCGAGGCCGGGATCGAGTACGCGCTGATCGGTGACACGCTCCTGTCCTGGGTGGTGGATCGTACCGGAGTGCGGCTGACGCGGACGTCGGTCGATCGCGAACGGCTCCTGCAAACCACCCGGCGCGTGAGCGCGGCCTTGCAGGCGGAAGCCGACGAGGAGAGCGTCGCGGAGGACCTGGCGTTCCTGTACGGCTTGCTCATGCGCCCGCTGCGCGGTCTGCCAGACGGACCCGGCGCCGAGATCGTCATCGTGGCTGACGGGGAGATCGCCGCCATACCGTTCGCGGCGCTGCGTGATGGGCCGAAAGGACGATACCTGGTGCAGGATCGAACGCTTCGCTTCGCCGCGACGCTTCACGATGCTTTCGGTACGGTCGCGCGCTCCGATGCGCCCCGGTGGCGGACGCTGGTGATCGAGCCGGGCGACGCGGCGGCTCGCGCAGCCGACCTGTCACCGCTGCCGACCGCCGCGCGAGAGGCCGCTTCGATCGCGGCGGCCTATCCCGTCGCCCGCATCATCTCGGGCGACTCGGCCACTCCCGAGGCAGTGACCTCCGCGATGGGTCAGGCTGCGGTGGTGCACTACGCCGGGCACGCGGTGTTCGACGACGAGCGCCCCGAGCAGTCGTTCCTGGCGCTCGCACCGGGAGCGGGAATGGGCGGCGGACGGCTGACCGCCACGGACATCGAGATGCTGCGGCTCGACGCGGTGCGCCTGGTGGTGCTCTCCGCCTGCGAGACGCAGCGCGCGCAGGACCGCCGGTCCGGAGGCTTCTCCGGCCTCACCGCCGCGCTGATGCGGGCCGGGGCCGGCGGCGTGATCGGCACGCTGTGGAAGGTGGACGACCGGCTGGCGAGCCCGCTCGTGACGGAGTTCCACCGCGCCTACCGCACCAGTGGAGACGCGTCGCAGGCACTCAGGACCGCGCAGCTGCGAATGCTGGCGAGCCCCGACGCCGCGCTCCGCTCGCCCGCGGCCTGGGCGGCGTTCCGGTACTCGGGTTCGTGACGCCTGGTACGCGAAGGATTCGAACCCGCACATGCCAGGGCGCGGCCAGTCACATCCCACCCCGTGTCCCTCTATATCGATTGCCCGTCTCCTGAAGGATTTGGTCCCTTCCCTTCTCGAAAGGACTGTACGATGCCAAGCCTGAAGATCACCTTTCACGGCCTCTGCATGTTCGCCCCTCAAGGCAACGACGTTGTACACGTCCTGATGCCGGCGACTGGCGGCGGTCCGCATGAGCACCACGCATTCATGCGCTATGATCGCAAGCAGGAAGATCCTCCGAAGCTCGGCGGCCGGATCGTCCCTCTGGTGAAGCACGACCTGCTGTTCGACGGCGTAACGAACGGCCTCGCGGTCCTGACGTTCGGCGACGGGGTCCCCAAAATCACCGACCCCGCCAAGAAGCTCGTCCCCAAGGACCATGTCGGGAACACGCCGGACAAGCTGAAGCTCCAGGCGCGCGTGGCCCTTCTGGCAGGGGAGGTCACCGACATCGGAGAGCTTGCCTGTTGGAGCATCAAGTACATGGAAGATGGGGAGGAGAAGGAGAAACGGGTCACCATGACGGACTACGTCGAGTGGACCTGGGATCTCATCGGAAGCACCGTACAATGGTCCACTTCCGACCTTGGTTCAGGCGTTCCGAACGGCTGGACGAAGCTTGTGGCCGACGGCAGCGGAGTCATTTCCGTTGATGTTCACCACGTGCACTTCATGCCGGACAAGCCACCATTCCCCGGTCTTCCGGCCCCGCATTTCGATTTTTTCTACAAGCTGATCGGCAGCAACAACGCAAAAACTCCTACGCTCGTGGGTTCGGGTCATTGCGACGAGCAGTTGAAGGGCTTTGTTCCCGCACTCAGTGCCACGCTTTATTCCTGCATGATCGCGGCGGGGGAATTGGAGCCGTGACCCCAGCGTCCGCCTGCACTTTCTCGGCGCTTTTTCCGGGCTGGCCAAACGCAGACCGTGTTCCTGGCTGAGGATGCCCGTTTTTCTGACATGGTTTCCAGAGGAGTTGGACATGCCGCAGTTTACGCTGAACGTGACCTTTCACGGCCTGTGTCTCTTCGTCCGGCCGTCGCCAGGCCACCCGGAGATGTTCGTGCTCTTTCCCAAAACGCCCCGTCCTGATGTCCCAAAACACGACCTGGACATCAGGTTCAACGGAACGCCCGAGACGCTGAAGCAGGGCGAGGAGCTCCGGTTCCTCAATCTGCCGGGAAACGGCGGTCCGACCACACTTCCAGCGGGAGTTGCGAACCTGAAGGCGGGCTACGTCAGGCCGGTCCACGGCAGCCATGTCGGGCCCAATCCGAATTCGAACCTGCGCGCGCGAGCCCTGCTTCCCGATGGAAGCCTCACCCCGGGAGCGGAACGGGATTGCTGGAGGATCGGGACGAGGGAGGAGGCGATGACGGACCACGTCCTGTGGTCGGCAACCGTTCCCGATGCCAGCGAGCTCAGGTGGGCCGTGCACCGCTTCAACGGGTCGTTCGTGCGCGAGCTCCCCCCCGTGCCCGCCACCGGCGGCGAAGTCCGGATCGCCATCAACCATCACGACCCGGAGAGCGAACCCATCCCTCGGCCCGACCCAGGATACGAACCACGCCATTTCGCAGCCTACCTTGCGCTGCTGCATCAGGGCACCGGCCTCCCGCTTCCGCGCCTGCTCGACGAGTGCCCCTCGCTGCGGCCCCCCGAGAGCGCGTCGCTCTACTCGTGCATGGTTGCGGGGGGAGAACTCTAGCTGCCTTTCCGGTCCCGGAAGCGAGGTCGTTGCCTCGAAATGCGAAGGCGATGCAGTTCCGTTTGACTCGCGGGCCGCCGCGGAGCGATCTCCGCGGCGGCCGTTTTCGTTTGATCCCCATACGTCACCGGCCGCGACAACTTGCTGTCGGGCAACGGGTTGGCGAAAACGCGGGGCGGTGTTATCTTTTACGGACCCAATTGGCTCCGGCCGTCGATCCGCGCGAGCGGCGACGGCCGGAGTCGCGTTCTTCCGGGCGGAGGACGCTCGCACCGCGCGGAGCGCCGTTCGTCCCACGCGTCCCGCCGTTCGTGCCACGCGCAGTGGCACCGCGGCGAAATCCTTAGAGAATTCTAACGCGCCGGGGGAAACCCGGCCGTCCGGCACCGCGTACACGGGGCCGGCGGCCATGCAACCATCCCCGCCGGACACGTATCTGAAAGGAGCGTTCCGGCACGCATCGCCCGGCCGCATCGGGACACGCTCCCGGGCGGAACGCGCACCGGCGCCTGGACCTTCTTCTCGAATCCCCTGACACCGATCTGATGATGAACCGCTTCGGTGGTACCCTGATGACCCTGGCGCTGGTGGCGGTCTCGACCGCCGCGCAGGCGCAGCAGACCGGCGCGCCCGCGGGCCCGCCGCCGTCGGGCGCGCGCCCCGGCGGAGCCGGGATGATGGCGGCCGGCGCGCAGCAGGCCGGCGGCACCATCCACGGCACCGTGCGCGACGCGTCGAGCGGCGCGGCGCTGGGCGGCGCCAGCATCGCCGTGCGCAGCGCGGCGGACTCGTCGCTGGTCACCGGCGCGGTGGCGCGCGCGGACGGCTCGTTCCGCATCGAGGGGGTGCGGCCGGGCACGTACTACCTGCGCGTCAGCCGCCTGGGCTACAACACGGCCACCGTCAGCCGCGTGGCCGTCACCGGTCCGCAGGCCGTGGCCGACGCGGGAACGGTGCGGCTGGCCGCCGGCGCCGTGGGGCTGGCCGGCGTCACCGCCACGGCGGAGCGCGCGGCCGTGGTCTCCACCCCCGACCGCACCGTGGTTTCCACCCGCGACATGCCGGCGGTGAGTGGCGGCAACGCGACCGACGTGCTGCGCAACGTTCCCGGCGTGGACGTGGACGGCGACGGCAAGGTCAGCCTGCGCGGCAACCAGAACGTGGCCATCCAGATCAACGGCCGCCCCGCGCCGCTCACCGGCGACGCGCTGACCAACTTCATCAAGCAGCTTCCCGCCAACCTGGTCGACCGCGTGGAGGTGGTCCCCAACCCCTCGGCCAAGTACGACCCCGACGGGATGGGCGGCATCCTGAACATCGTCCTCAAGCAGAACACCGACCTGGGCACCAGCGGCGGGCTCACGCTGGGCGGGGGCACGGGCGGCCGCTACAACGCGTCGGGCAACCTGGGCACGCAGCGCGGGCCGCTGACGCTGTTCGGCAGCTACGGCTTCAACCGCGAGGCGCGCGACGCCGAAGGGTACAGCCTGCGCTCGGCGCTGGTCGGCGGCGTGCCGCAGAACTACATCGAGCAGGTGATGACGGGCGACTTCCTCAACCAGTCGCACACCTTCAACGGCAACGGCGAGCTGAAGCTGGGCTCGCGCAACGTCCTCTCCTCGGCGTTCATGCTGAACAAGCGCCTGGGGAACCAGGAGAGCGGCAGCGGCGTGCGCTGGATGGACGCCGACCAGGTGACCACGGGCGACTACGACCTGCTGACCACCGGCCGCGCGCGCGGGCTGTCGACGGACTACCTGCTGGCGTTCAAGCGCACGCTGCAGCCCCAGCGCAACGAGTGGACGGCGCAGGCGCACTTCAACCGCTCGCGTGACCACTTCCTGAACGCCTTCCAGACGATGCCGGGCACGATCGCGCCCGCGCTGCTCGCGGGCGACTCGCGCAACGACCTGAACAGCGTCAACCGCCAGCTCGACTGGCAGGCCGACGTCACCCGGCAGCTGTCCACGGGAACGCGGCTGGAGGCGGGGTACAAGGGGATCCTGCGCCGGCTGGCCAACGACTACACGGTCGACTCGATCTTCGGCGGCGTGCCCGACCTGTCGCTGCGGCTGGAGAACGACTTCACCTACGACGAGAACGTGCAGGCGGGCTACGGGCTGCTGACGCAGACCATCACCCCGAAGCTGTCGGTGCAGGGCGGGCTGCGGCTGGAGCGGGCCTGGACCACCTTCCGGCTGGCCTCGGGCGAGTCGTTCGACAACGACTACACCAGCCTCTTCCCCAGCGCGGCGGCCACGCTGCAGGTGGGGCAGAAGGACCAGGTGCGGTTCAGCTACAGCAAGCGCATCAACCGCCCGGCCACGTTCCAGCTGAACCCGTTCCCCTTCGTGCAGGACCGGAACAACATCTTCGTGGGCAACCCCGGCCTGAAGCCCGAGTACACGCACGCCTACGAGGCGTCGTTCACGCACGCCACGTCGATGGGCAGCCTCACGGTGACGCCCTTCTACCGCCACACGGTGAACGCGGTACGCCGCTACCAGGCGTTCGGCAGCGACGGCGTCGACACCGCCACCTTCGCCAACCTGGCCACGGCCAACAGCTACGGCACCGACGCCAACCTGCAGCTGCGGCTGGGGCGGCTGAGCGGCTTCGTGGGGGCCAGCGCGTTCAAGATGGTCACCGACGGCAGCAACGTGTCCAGCGGGCTGGGCGCCGACGTGTTCACCTGGACGGCGCGGGCCAGCCTGAACTTCAAGCTGAGCCCCAGCACCGACGTGCAGTGGTTCCAGTTCTACCGTCCCGCGACGAACACCGAGCAGGGGCGCCTGGGGTCGATGGGGATGGCCAACGTGGCGGTGCGGCAGAAGCTGAGCGACAAGGCGTCGCTGAACCTGCGCGTGGCCGACCCGTTCGACGCCATGCGGTTCTCCTTCACCGCCAGCTCGTCGTCGTACTCGCAGGAGCAGCTGCGGCGGTTCAACGCGCGGGCGGTGTACCTGTCGTTCAGCTACAACTTCGGCCGGCCTCCGCGGCTGCGGATGCCGCAGCAGCAGCCGGAGCAGCCCGCCGGCGGCGACCAGCCCGGGATGCCGGGCGGTCCGGGGCAGTGATGGTTCGCTGAACGATGGGATGATCGAGGGGCCGCTCTCCAGGCTGGGGAGCGGCCCCTCGCTTTCTTTGCACCGCGGGGTTTGGGCGTGTTGGGCGCTGAGACGCCCAAACGGGCTGCGCGCGCCGTAGGCCACGATACGACTGTGGCCAACGGCGCCGGGCCCCCGCCGCGCCGATCATCCGCGCGATCCGCGGGCGAGGGGTGCACGCGCGGCGGCGTCCCGGCCCTCCGGGCGCGCATCCCTCACGCAGTATCGAGCCGTACCGACCCCAATCGGCCGTCACTCGACAACGAAACGACCCGCGCGGCATCCGTGCCGCGCGGGCTTCGTTCTCCTGCAATCCCGCCGGTCCGCTCAGCAGAGGTTGGTCGAGCAGGTCAGCCGCGTGTTGCACCCGGGAACGCAGCCGGGCAGCTGCGTGATGAATACGTTGGCATTCACCGTGCCGACCTGCGCCTCCGTCTCGCTCGTCTCGAACGTCTTCACCTCGAGTTCTTCCACCGTGAGCTTGAGCTTGCGGTCCATCGACGCCTCCCGCGAAAGGGTGTGATACAGGCCCGCCATCCAGCGGGTTGCATCACAATATCAGACACAATATGAAATTGCAACAACTCCGCGTGTCGGTCTCGGGACGTGGAGTTCAAGGGTGGAATCGCTTGTCTCCCCTCCCTGGTCCGGCTACGTTCCGCCGCCTTCATCACGGGGCGGAACCTACAGTCGCAAGGCGGAGACGAGGCATGCTGGAGCGGACGGAGCTGGAGCGCATCATCGGCAAGGCGTACCGCGACCGGTCGCTGCTGGACCGGCACGAGGCGCGCGAGGCCGTCGACACCGTCATCAACCTTCTCGACCGCGGCGAGCTGCGCGTGGCCGAGAAGACGGACGGAGGGTGGACGGTGAACGCGTGGGCCAAGGAAGCCATCCTCCTCTACTTCGCCATGCGGCCGCTGGAGCCGGTGGACGCGGGCGACCTGCGCTTCTTCGACAAGGTCCCCACCAAGACGAACCTCGAGGAGCAGGGGATCCGCGTCGTCCCGCCGGGCGTGGCGCGCTACGGCTCGTTCCTGGAGCCGGGGTGCGTGCTGATGCCCGGCTACGTCAACATCGGCGCGTACGTCGGCAGCGGCACGATGGTGGACACCTGGGCGACCGTCGGCTCGTGCGCGCAGATCGGGCGCAACGTGCACCTCTCCGGCGGCGTGGGGATCGGCGGGGTGCTGGAGCCGCCCGGCGCGTCGCCCGTGATCGTCGAGGACGGCTGCTTCATCGGCTCGCGCTCCATCGTCGTCGAGGGCGTGGTGGTGGAGGAGGAGGCGGTGCTCGGCGCGAACGTCGTCCTCACCGCGTCCACCCCCATCGTCGACGTCACGGGCGAGGAGCCGGTGGTGACGAAGGGCCGCATCCCCGCGCGCTCGGTGGTGATCCCGGGATCGATGCCGAAGGAGTTCCCCGCGGGCACCTTCCACGTCCCCTGCGCGCTGCTGATCGGCCAGCGCAAGGAGTCCACCGACCGCAAGACGTCGCTGAACGACGTGCTGCGCACCTTCAGCGTGCAGGTGTAGGGTGAGCGAGACCATCGCCGCGCCGGCATCGTCCGCCATCGCCGACGAGCTGGCGAGCCTGACCCTCGAGCTCTGCCGCATCCCCAGCGAGACCAGGCACGAGGCGGAGATCGCCACCTGGGTGCAGCACCGCTGCGTGGCTGCGGCGGGCGCCGACGCGGTGAAGCGCATCGGCAACTCCATCGTCTGCGATCCCTGCGTCGGCGCGGACGAGCGGCAGTCGCTCCCGGCCGTGGTCCTGGTCGGCCACCTCGACACGGTGAAATGCGCCGAGCTGCAGGACTACGCGGTGCGTGACGGGCGGGTGTACGGCTGCGGCGCCAGCGACATGAAGGCCGGGTGCGCGGTGATGCTGGTGCTGCTGGAGCGCTGGCGCGAGCTGAAGGGCGTGCGCCCGGTGTGGATCTTCTACGACGCCGAGGAGGGGCCCAGCGAGGAGAACGGGCTGCAGCCGGTGCTGGACAGCGGCGTGCTGCCGCCGCTGGACTTCGCGTTCATCCTGGAGCCCACCGACATGGGGCTGCAGCCGGGGTGCATGGGAACGATGCACGCGTCCATCACCGTCGCCGGCGTGCGGGCGCACAGCGCGCGGCCCTGGCAGGGCGAGAACGCCGTCTACCGGGCGATCCCGCTGCTGCAGAGCTTCGCGGCGCTCGAGCGGCGCCCCGTCACCTTCGGCGAGCTCACCTTCTACGAGGTGATGGTGGTGACGCAGGTGCTGACGGCGAACTCCAAGAACGTCGTCCCCGACGCGGTGACGCTGAACGTGAACGTCCGCTTCGCGCCGGGCACGACCGCGGAGGAGGCCGAGGCCGAGCTGCGCGCGATCGTGGGCGGCGACGGGGTGGTGGAGATCGACGACTGCGCGCCGTCGGGCGAGGTGCACCTGGACCACCCGCTGATCCGCGATTGGCGCCTGAGCGAGGGGCTGACGGTGCGCCCCAAGCAGGCGTGGACCGACGTGGCGCGCTTCACCTCGAACGGCATCCCCGCGGTGAACTTCGGCCCCGGCGAGACCTCGCAGGCGCACCAGGCCAACGAGTGGTGCTCCGTCGCGTCGCTGGAGTTCTGCTACGGCGCGCTGCGCAGGTTCTTCGAAGTGCAGGGGTGATCGCCCGCGAGCAAATGAAACGTGGGCGCGCCGCTACCACCGACATACATCCCCACGCTGAGTGCTCCCCGCCCCTGCGCAGCGGGGGAGGGGCCGGGGGAGGGGGCCACCGCGCGCAGCACGAATGCCCGCCGCCGTCGACGATGTCCTCACCCCTACCTCTCCCGGTACGGGAGAGGTGGACGGCCTGAGCCGGCCGGAGAGGGCGCGATCCCGCGTCGAGCACCAAATCCAATCACCGCGTAGATGAATCCCCTCCTCGCCGGCATCGCCCCGTCGCTCATTCGCGCGATCAACGCACGCAAGCGCCCCGGCGACATCGACCTGGGGCTGGGCGAGCCGACGCTGCGGCCCGATCCCGCGCCGTTCGAAGCCGCCCTGGCCCGCGTGCGCGACGAGGGCCTCCCCTACACCGCCAACGCCGGCGACCTCGCGCTCCGCGAGGCAATCGCGCGCTACTTCGCGTTCCCCGGCATGGACGCGGCGGCCAACGTCTGCGTGGCGATCGGCTCGGAGGAGGCGCTGTACCTCGCGATCAAGGCGGTGCTCGACCCCGCGCGCGACGAGGCGCTGATCGTGGAGCCGTGCTACCTCGCGTATCCCAAGCTCTGCGCGCTGGAAGGCATCCGCCATCGCACCGTACCGCTCGATGCGGCGGACGGCTTCCGCCCGCGCGCGGACCTCGTGCTCGGCGCGCTGGGCCCTCACACGCGGATGATCATCCTCAACACCCCGTGCAATCCCACCGGCCGCGTCTGGGCCGAGGGCGAGCTCCGCGCGCTGGCGGACGGGCTCGCCACGCGTCCCGGCGATCCGGTCTGGGTGCTCACCGACGAGGTCTACCGCGAGCTCCACTACACGCCCAAACGGCCGGCATCGATCGCGGAGCTGTATCCCCACGCGCTCGTCGCCGGCTCGCTGTCGAAGAGCAACGCGCTGACGGGGCTGCGGCTCGGGTGGCTGATCGGCGCCGCGGACGCCATCGCCGCGGCGACGAAGGTGCACCAGCTGGTGAACACCGCCGCCAGCACCTTTTCCAGCCACGTCGCGCTGGAGATCTTCCGCCGCCCGGAGACGCTGGCCGCGCACCGCCCGCTCTACGGCGAGCAGCGCGCGCTCCTGCTCGACGCGCTCGCGAGGAACGGCATCGCGCACGCGCCGGTGGAGGGCGCGTTCTACTGCTTCGTGCGGCTGCCGGAGCGCTGGGCGGGGGACTCGCTCGGCGCGGCGGAGCGGCTGCTGGACGAGCACCGCGTCGTCACCATCCCCGGGATCGCGTTCGGCGGCGCGGGCGAGGGGTGGCTGCGCCTCTCCTGGGTCGCCACGCCCGATGCGCTCACCGAGGGCATCGAGCGCATCGCCCGCTTCTTCGCGGCGTGATCATCCCCAAAAGAATTGGATAACACGGAGGGAACGGAGGAAACGGAGGAACTCATCGCGGTCCTCCGTTTCCTCCGTTCCCTCTGTGTGATTTCATCTCTTTCGTTTTTGAGGATCTTTCCTGGTCTCGCCGATGGGGACGGGTTTGGGCAGCGGCGGGATGGTCTCCTCGACGAAGACGATGGGGCCGGTGAAGCGCGGGACGCGGCGCACCTCGGCCGCGGAGAACGCCTCCGCCGCGAGCACCGCGCCCGGCGGCGGCGACTGGTTGCCGACGAAGGCCCACATCGTGTCGCGGCGGATCACGACGCTGTCGAAGCGCACGTCGTAGCCGCCGCTGGTCCTGGCGCCGGTGCCGGCCAGCAGGATCATCTCGCGGCCGAAGTCGAGCAGCACGGTCTTGTCCACCGTCAGCCGGCCGAGCACGGAGATCTCCGTCCAGTCGTCCTCGTCGCGGATGGCGCAGCGGAAGGCGGGCTGCAGCAGCGTGGCCGTGTCGCGGTAGAAGAGCGTGGTGCGGATGGGCGGCGGGAACGGCCCCGCGAGCGGCACCGGCGTGCGGTCGCGGCCGCCCTCGGGCGGCTGGCAGTAGTCGAGCATGTAGGCCTGCGGCTCCTGCTCCTCGGGCCGCTCCGGCTGCGGCGAGAACACCAGCCCCGACGTCGGCACCGCGGGCTTGCGCTGGGCCTGCGCGGCCAGCTTCTCGGCCACCTTGTCCGGCTTCTCAGGCTTCTGCGCCGCCTGCGAATCTCCGCACGCCAGCGCGGCCGCCGCCATCGCCGCCATCGCCATCGCCCATCCGATCCTTCGCATCGCGCCCCACCGGCAGGTCCGTCTCCATTGATCGCATCAACGCGGACGGACCCATCCCCGCACGCCCGGTGCCGTCACTGCTTCGCGGTCGTGGGTGGAGAGGGAGATTTCGCTGCCGTGTCCGTCTGCCGGCGCGCGGCGGCCTCGCGGCGGAGGATGGCGCGGCTCAGGCGGTCGTGCGGCACCTGCCAGCGCATCGGCCGCCAGCCGCCCCGCTCGAGGGCCGACGGGCCGCCGCGCTCCGGGCGCAGGGCGGAGACGTAGGGCTGGTAGTTCGAGCCGGGGTTCCAGAGGATCCACCCTTTCAGCCCCGCGTCGTTCGTCGCCTGGATCTGGTTGCGCACGCTGCCGGCGGTGTAGGTGATGCCGTCGTGCAGGTAGTCGGCGGTGAAGGCCTGCAGCCAGGGCGCGATCTCCGCCGTCCGCCGCCCCGGCCCGGCGACGAAGCCCGCACGCCGCACCCCATCCTCCAGCGCGATCCGCACCACCTCGTACGGGTGCGCGTTGGGGGCGCGGAAGCCGTAGTATCCCGCGTAGTAGTGCGACGGATAGACCATCGGGTGCAGGTTGTCGGCGGCCTGGACCACCTCCTCCCAGAGCTGCCCGATCCCCATGTCGTCCTCCACGTTCGTCATCACCCCGAAGATGTCGGCGCTGACGGGCACGCGGTACGGCGCCAGCCGCTCGCGCGAGTAGCGGATGAAGTCGCGGATGTTCTCCCACCGCGACTTTCCGCCGGAGCCGGGGAACGCCATGGTCGCGCGCACCGCGTCGGTAACGTCGGGAAAGCGCACGTAGTCCCACTGCACCTCGTGGAACCCCATGTCCAGCGCCTCGCGCGCGATGGCCAGGTTGTAGTCCCACACGCGCCGGTCGTACGGGTTCACCCACGGCTTCCCCTTGTTGTCCTTCCACACCGCGCCGCCGGTGGTGCGGATGGCCAGCTCGGGCTTCCGCTCCGCCAGCATGCGGTCCTTGAAGACGACGATGCGGGCGATGGGGTAGATGCCGTGCGCGCGCAGGGTGTCGAGCAGCGCGGGCATCCACTTCGACGCGGGGCGCTGGTCGGCGCCGATCTCGCGCGCCAGGGCGATGCCGGTGGAATCGTAGGTCAGATAGGTGTCGGACTCCTTCACGTCCACCACGAAGGCGTTGATCTCGGTGGTGTCGGCGATGGCGATGAGGTCGCGCATGCGCGAGCGCGAGCCGGCCGCCCAGCCGTTCACGTACAGCGCGCGCAGCGAGTCCGGCCGCGGGATGCGCGGCCCGCCGCGGACGCCGCCGCCCGCCGCCGCGCTGTCGCCATGCGCCGCCGCCTTCGCGGACGAGTCGGCGCGCGCGGGCGCCTTCGCGTCGCGCCGGGGCTGGCCGTCCGCGCCGCACGCCGCGGCGAGCACGAGCAGGAGGACGCGCGCGGTTCTGCCGGTTCCGGGCATGGGAGATGGGCCGCTGGTGGGGTGGGTGATGGGGATGGGAAAGCATACGCGGCCGAGGCGCGCGCCGCATCCCCCGTGAAGCGAACGCAGCCCGCCCGGACGTCCGTCAGACTGTGTGCCGGGGGAGATGATGGATCCTTCGGGCTTGCAGCCGGCGGCGCATGCCGCGAGGACGGTCTGGCCGCCCTCAGGATGACGTTGTTCGCGATCGCGAGCCGTCGCTTCGTCATCCCGCACTCCAGCACTCAGCACTATCCCCAAACGAAAACGGGCCCGGAACCGAATCCAGACCCGCCCACGCACCGACGCGACAGAGAAGCACCCTCACATCCCGGTGCTGTCCTTCTTCATCGTGTCGTGCGTCATGGTGTCGGAGCCCATGTTGTGCCCGGCCATGGCCGTGTCGGCGCCGGTGGGCGCGGACGGCGGGGTGGCGGGGGCGGTCACGGGGGCCGGCGGCGGCGCGGGCACGGCGTTGCCCACCGCGGTGGTGTCGGCGCCGGTGTCGTTCTGGCCGCTGTTGCCGCAGGCGCCCAGCGCCAGCGCGCAGGCCGCGGCGGTGACCGGGACGCGGAGCTTCATCTTCCGCTCGTGCTGCAGGGGGTGAAACGAAGCGGGGGCCGCTCGCGCGGCCCCCGGTCCGGATTACATCTTCTTCGTGGTGTCCGTCGCCGTCGTGTCCGTCATCGTCGAATCCATCGGCGCGGGCGGAGCGGCCATCGTGGTGTCCGTCGTCGTCGGGGCCGGCATGGTGGTCGGCGCCGGGGCGGTGGCGGTGGTGTCGGTGGTCACGGCGGTGGTGTCGCTGTCGCCGGCGTCGTCCTTCTTGCAGGCCGACAGCGCGGCCACGGCGGCCAGCGCGAAGATCGCGAGCTTCTTCATCGTACGGTTCCCTTGTGCACAGGGGGTGAAAAAACGGCCCCCGCGCCCAGCGCGCGGAGGCCGGTTGCCCGCTGGGGGCTTACATCTTCTTGGTGGTGTCCGTCGCCGTCGAATCCACGTGCGTGCTGTCGCCCGACGGATGCACGGTGTCGGTGTCGGTCGTCGTGGTGGTCGTGGTGGTGGTCGCCACGGTGTCCGGGTTGTTCACGACGGTGGTGTCGGTCGTGGTCTTCTCCGTCTCGCTGTCGCCCTTGCTGCAGGCGGCGGTCGCGGCGAAGGCGGCCAGGGCCAGGATGCTGAGGGTACGGATCTTCATCTCTTGTCTTCCTTGCGCAGAAGGGTCGTCTCTCCTCATCCCGCGGCTCCGCTTTCGCATCGGCTCGCGGTGTGCCCCGGGAAAGGGCAACGGGTGTGCCGGGGCCCGGCGCGCGCCCGCGAGGTGGCGAAAACCCGCGCCACGACTTAACTTCCACCCATTCCGGAGCCGCCCGCGGGGAAACGTTCGGAACGTCCCGAGCCCCGCGCGCTGTTCAGTGAACGCGCCGAAGGTGTTCAGTGAACACCCGGCGCCACCACCCGTCACCCCGGATGCCGCACCTGTTCCGACCGCTGCGGGGGCTGTCGCTCCGCGCCAAGGTGTTCTTCCTGTTCGCGGGGGCCGCGCTGGCCATCGTGGTGCCGGCGCTGCTGCTGATCGCCGACGCGGTGGAAGAGCGCGCCTACGCCAGCGCCACCGAGGCGCTCTCGGGCGCGCGCGAGGCGCTGGACAGCTGGAACGCGCGCGGCGAGAGCCAGGCGGCGGCGGCGCAGCGGCAGGCCGGCTTCCCGGACGTGGTGGCGGCCTGGCGCACGCGCCGCCACGCGGGGCTGGCGCAGGCCATCCGCGCCGGGCTCGAGGACGACGAGGCGGTCGTCGCCACGGATTCGCTCTTCCGGCCGATCCTGGCCGGCCCGGCCGTCGATTCGGCCACGCTGCGCGCCGCGGTGGGACAGGGAACGGTGGTGGTGCTGCCGCGCGCGGGACCGCCGCTGCGGCTGGGCGTGGCGCGGGTGTTCCGCGACACCGCCCGCCTGGAGCAGGCGGGCGAGGACTCGGCGCTGGTGGAGACGGGGCGCGACACCGTGACCCTGGGCTACCTGGCGCTGGGAACGCCGCTGGTGGCCGCGCAGATCCGGCGCGAGGCGGCCACGCCGGGCTCCGAGGTGGCGCTGGTGGTGGGCGACTCGCTGGCCAGCACCACCTTCGCCGACAGCGTGGTTCCCGAGGTGCGCCGGTTCCTGCGCCAGGGCGGCAACGTGCAGCAGCCCGCCTTCCGCGGCGAGACGTACCTGACCAGCCGCTACCGCATCCCCGCCGGCGGGGTGCCGACGACGGTCGTGCTCTTCCGCCGGGTGACGGCCGAGCTGACCATCGCCACGGGAATCAAGCAGAGCCTGTTCGGGATCGGGTTCGCGGCGCTGGCGCTGGCGCTGGTGCTGGCCGCGATCGTCGCGCGCATCGTCGCCCGTCCCACGCAGGCGCTGGCCGAGGCCAGCGTGCGCCTGGCGCGGGGCGACTACGCGGCGCCGCTCCCGCGCGACTCGGGCGACGAGATCGGCCAGCTGGCGCGCGCCTTCGGCGAGATGCGCGCGGCCATCGGCGAGCGCGAGCAGCGGCTGCGCAGCGCGCAGGCGGAGATGATCCACCGCGAGAAGCTGGCGGCGATGGGGCGGCTGGTCGCCCAGCTCTCGCACGAGATCAACAACCCCATCTACAACATCCAGAACTGCCTGGAGGCGCTGGAGCGCCGCGGCGACCCCAGCGACCCCAACCGCGAGTTCCTGGTGCTGGCGCAGGAGGAGCTGGCGCGGATGGCCACGCTCACCCGCCAGCTGCTGGACCAGAGCCGCCCGCTCTCCGACGCGGCGCAGCCGGTGGGGCTGAACTCGCTGGTGCACCGGGTGATGACGCTGGCCGCGCCCGAGCTCAAGTCGCGCGGGATCCGCATCTCCGCGCAGCTGGCCATCGACCTGCCGCAGGTCGTCGTCCACCCCGAGGGGATCCAGCAGGTGCTGGCGAACCTGGTGAACAACGCCTGCGACGCCATGCCCGGCGGCGGCACGCTCACGCTCACCACGCGCGCCGACGCGGACGCGGTGGAGGTCGTCGTCGAGGACACGGGGACGGGGATCGCGGAGCACGACCTGCCGCACATCTTCGAGGCGTTCTACACCACCAAGCCGGGGGTGGCGGGGATCGGGCTGGGATTGTTCGTGAGCGAGGGGATCATCCGCGGGCACCGCGGGCGGCTGTCGGTGGAGAGCCGCCTGGGCGAGGGAAGCCGCTTCACCGTGCGCCTCCCCCGCGAGACGCTGGACGAGGCCATGGGCGAGCCGGTGGACGGGGAGACGGCCGGCGGCGCGGAATCGAGCGGCGGCGAGCGCGCGGACGAGGTGGTGGGAGTGGGGTGAGCTGAGTCGCCGCAGCGGAGACGCGTGGAAGAAGGTTTGGCGCGGCCGCGGCGCGGGGCCCTCTCCCCCCGGCCCCCTCCCCCAAAACCGACTGGGGGAGGGGGAGACCTCAGCGCGACGAGAGGTTTCGGCGCGGGTGGGGAGGCATCCTGCCCGCCCGGCTGGCCCCCTCCCCCGGCCCCTCCCCCGCTCCGCAGGGGAGGGGAGAACTCAGCGCGGCACTTGCGGTGGCGTGGAGCACGGGACAAGTCGCCACGATCGCGTCGCACGTGAGGCGGGGCGTGCGAAAATGGCTGCGCCGTGCGCTCGAAGTTACCCCCTCCCGTTATCGGGAGGGGGTACGCGGCCCCAGCCGCGGGGGGAGGGTCTCACGGGCCCGCGGCGCGAGCCGGGCTGTGAGTAGCATCGATCCGAATCACCAGGACTGAACACACATGGCTGTTGCCGAGAAGCCGCGCATCCTGATCATCGACGACGACCGCGCCTTCCGCGTGGGCACCGGCGCGCTGCTGGCCGACGAGGGCTACGAGGTCGACGCCGAGCCCGGCGGCGACCCCGGGCTGGAGCGACTGCGCCGCGAGCGCTACGACATGGTGCTGCTCGACCTCAAGATGCAGGGACGCACCGGCCTGTCCGTGCTCGAGGAGCTGCGCGGCGGCGGGAACGACGTCCCCGTGCTGATGCTGACCGGCTACGCCACCGTCGACAGCGCGGTGCAGGCGCTCAAGCTCGGCGCCGACGACTACATCACCAAGCCGTGCGACAACGCGGTGCTGCGCAGCAAGATCAAGTCGGTGCTGGCGCGCCGCGAGCCCGTCCTGGGCGCCGGCGCGTCCCGTCTCGTCGGCAACACCACGCGCATGCGCGACGTGCTGCGCGCCATCGCCCGGGTGGCGCCGACCGAGTCCACCGTGCTCCTGCGCGGGGCGACGGGGACGGGAAAGGAGCTGATCGCGCGCGCCATCCACGAGGAAAGCCCGCGCCGCTCGCGGCCGTTCGTGGCCGTCAACTGCTCCGCGCTGGCCGAGGGGATCCTGGAGAGCGAGCTGTTCGGGCACGCGCGCGGCGCCTTCACCGGCGCGGTGGTCGACCGCAAGGGGATGTTCGAGGAAGCCAACGGCGGCACCCTCTTCCTCGACGAGATCGGCGACGTCTCGCCGGCCATGCAGGCGCGGCTGCTGCGCGTGCTGCAGGAGCGCGAGGTGGTGCGCGTGGGCACCTCGCGGCCGATCCAGGTGGACGTGCGCGTGGTGGCCGCCACGCACAGGGACCTCGAGGCGATGGTCGAGGACGGGCGCTTCCGCAAGGACCTGTACTTCCGCCTGAAGGTGTTCCAGGTCCGCGTTCCCGAGCTGAAGGAGCGCACGGAAGACATCCCGCCGCTGGCCGCCGCGGCGGTGGCGCGGTGGAACGAGCGGGTGGAGCCCACGCGGCGCGTGGGCGGCATCAGCGAGGACGCCATCGAGGTGCTGCAGGCGTACGACTGGCCCGGCAACGTGCGCGAGCTGATGGCCGCCATCGAGTACGCCTGCATCGTCTGCGACGGCAAGCGCATCCTCCCCTGCCACCTTCCCGAGGAGGTGCGCGAGGGCCCGCAGCCCGCCGCCGCGCACGCCAACGGCGACGGCGCCGCGAAGAAGGGGATCGAGGCGAAGGCGGAGCCGCGGCGCTACCAGGCCCCCGACGCCAACGCCGAGCGCGAGGCCATCAAGACCGCGCTGGAGGAGGCCAACGGCAACCGCACCCGCGCCGCCGCCCGGCTCGGCATGGGCCGCACCACCCTCTGGCAGAAGCTCAAGGAATACGGTCTGTAGGGAGATTCAAGGAAAGGGCCTCACGCAGAGGAGCAGAGGCAGCAGAGAACCACGTCGTCTCTGCTGCCTCTGCTCCTCTGCGTGAGGCCAGGCTTTTGAGGCTTTCGATTCAGCCGTGACCGGCCTCTCCGCGCGACTGGCTGGGGCGGCCGACGCCGTCGAGCGGCTTGCGGCGGGCGGAGCTCACGCGCAGCTCGCTGCGGACGCCGCGCACGCCCTCCACGTCCCACGCGTCATCCGTCGCGTAGCGCACCTCGTCGTGATCGGGAAGCTCGCCGCGCAGCGTCACCACGCCGTCGCGGACCTCCACCGAGATGGCCTCGGCGTCGACCCAGGTGTCGTAGAAGAGCGCCTCCTCCACGTCGTGCCGCAGCTCGTCGTCCGGCCGGCGGCGCTGCTCCAGGCGGCGGTAGTACGGGCCCAGGCCGTAGCGCGCGGGCCCGTTCAGCGTCTCTTCCTCCTCGCCCCAGGGCGCGCCCACGCCGCCGGGGTCGGCGTCGCGCCGGCCGCCGCCCAGCCCGTGCGGCGGGCGGAAGTCGGCGTCGTAGCCCACGCGCCCGCGCCGCTGCCACTCGGGCCCGAAGCCGCCGGGGGTGTACGCCTCGCGCGCCGCCCGGCCGCGGTCGTAGTCCGCGCCGCCCGGCATCACCTCGCCGCGTCCGCGATCTCCCCCGTCGCGCGGCGTGCGGCCGCCGCGCCACCCCTCGTCGTAGCGCGCCATCGTCCCCATCCCCTCTCCTGAAACGCCGTGGGATCGCACCGCTCCGGCGCCGCGTCTCCCCGACAGAATGGAGCGCGCCGGCTGGCTCAACCGGCGCGCAACAAGCGTTCCAGCCACGGCTCCGCCTCGTCCGGCGGCGGGCCGGGGGGAAGCGGGCGCCCGCGCATCTCGTGCAGCAGCCGCGCCAGCCGGTCGGGGCGGTCGGTGACGATCCCGTCGACCCCCCACTCCAGCAGCCGCCGCATGTCGCGCGTCTCGTCGATCGTCCACACGTGCACGGCCACGCTGCGCGACTGGAGATCGGCCAGCATGCGCGGGGTCAGCACCTGCCGCCCGCCGCGCTCCTCGGGCATCTGGAAGGCGTCGACCGTCGGCGACCAGAGCGCGCTCGCCCGGGCCAGGTGGAGGCCGTAGAAGGCGTACATGTCCTGCGCGCCCGCGCTCACCGGGCCGGCGTAGCTGCGGAAGCGCGCGCGGTTGTTCCGGTCGCCCGCGGCGATGAGCACGCGATGGACGGCGTGCAGCTCATGCACGGTGTCCCACACGGCCTGCTGCGCGCGCGCGTCCTTGATCTCCACGTTCACCCGCGCGTGCGGCAGCGCCTCGAGCACCTCGCGCAGGGTGGAGAGGTGGACGCCGCGGCCGCGGAAGGGGAAGGTGGCGCCGCCGTCGGGGGTGAAGCGGAACCCCGCGTCCAGCCGCCGCAGCTCGCCGGCGGTGAAGGAGGAGACGTGCCCCTGGCCGTCGGTGGTGCGGTCGACGGTGGGGTCGTGGATGACCACCGCGTCGCCGTCGCGGGTGGGCTGCACGTCGATCTCCAGCAGGTCGGCGCGCCACCAGCCCAGCGCGCGGCGGAAGGCGGCCAGCGTGTTCTCGGGCGCCAGCGCCGAGCCGCCGCGGTGGGCGATCAGGAGCGGCGCGCCGGCCAGGTAGCGGTGCCCGGGGCGCGACCCGCCGCGGCGGAGGATGCGGGAGAGCGGCACGAATCGGTCAGGTGATGAAACGAAAAAGGCGCCGGGGCGGCGGGCCGCCCCGGCGCCCGGCGGCGCGTCAGTCGCGTTCGAGCAATTCCTGCTCGGCGGGATCCAGCCGGTAGAGCCTGGCCAGGACGAGGTCCACCAGGTGCCGCGCCATCAGCCGCGCCCAGACGACTTTCTGCGAGTCGCAGCCGTTCTCCAGGTCGGCCGTGGCCTCGGCGTAGCGCTCGCCCAGGAAGACGAGGATCTCCTCCACCGCGTCGGGGTGCGGCCACGCGGGCACGCGCGAGTCGGGCGCAACGCGGTCCACCAGCAGCCCGTCCACGAAGGCCAGGAACGCGGGGAACACCATCTCCGTCAGGTGCCCGCCGGTAATGGCCTCCTCGTCGGTCAGCTCCTCCCACACCAGCTCGTTCCAGTACAGCTCCTCGCCCTCGCGGCGGAGGTACGCCAGCCGCTCGGGCGCCAGGGGCTCGGCGTCGCGGCCCACCGGCTGGGGGGTGCGGCCCAGGATCGCGAACAGGCGCGCCCTGCGCTGCTCGACGAATGCCTGCGCGGCGCCCGGATCGGCGGTGTTCCTGATCGTCACGTGCTGCTTCGCTGCTCTGCTGCGGTGTGGAGGGGGCGAGCGGTGAACTTAGACCGGCGGGAGACGGGCCGCAACGGGGCGCGGAAACAGGCGTCAGCGGACGATGTCAGATGTGTGTAAAAGCATGGGGATAATGAATCTAGCCGCGCACGCCGTATACAGTATGCGGGCTCCCCGGATGCGAAGAAGGACGGTCCGCGGACCGTCCCTCGCCGATATCATCAAATCACCCGATGGGATCGGCCGGTCATCCCCGGGTGCCGCGGGCGCGCTCGTGGGCCAGGCGCCAGCGCATCCGCCCGGCCCAGCCGCAGCGGCCGCAATGGCGCACGGGCGTGGCGGCCAGGAGGGCGCAGACGCGGTCGAGCACCCCGTGCGCGGGCGCCTGCGCGGTGACGGCGCGGCAGCACGGGCACTCGGGCGCGTACGGCAGCCGGTGGACGTAGTGGCTCAGCGTCCACGGGACCGTCGTCACGATCCCCAGCACCACGATCAGCACCGCCAGCATCGCCATCATGCGCGTCTCTCCACGTCGGTTCGGTCCCCCGCGGCGGAGTGCAACACGCGTTCCCGGACCGGCGCACGTCTTGCGGGCCCGCATCCCTCCCGCACGGCGGCAAGACGGGCGGCCGCAACAGCTTGCGGTGAGATGGGAACCACGCGAGGAGGGACGATGACCAGACGGAGGCAGGACCCGGAATTCGATCGCGAGGAGATCGAGAACGACGACCCGCTGGGCGAGCAGGCGTTCGCCGAGGGCGGATTCCAGGACGCGCCCGACGGCGGGCCGGACTTCTCGGCGCCGGGGCTGGACGACGATCCGTCGAAGCGGCCGGGCGGGCGCGGGCAGAAGGTGGCCGGCGTCCCCGAGTCGCGGCAGCACGAGACGAACACGGCCAGCGAGCAGCGCCCCGACACCACCCTGGGCGTCATCAAGGAGCGCGGCGGCGAGGGCAAGGGCGACCCCGCGGTCGGCGGCACGCGCCCGGACTGACGCCGCGGCCCGGTCTCGAAAAAGAAGAAATCTCTCACGGAGGGCACAGAGGTCACGGAGGATGAGGTTCTGTTCTCCGTGACCTCTGTGCCCTCCGTGAGAGCCAAAAAGATCGCCAACGTACGAGCGGGGCTACGTCGCGCGACGCTCCGTTCATCTCACGGCCTGCAAGTTGCCCGCGGCGCGTACGGGGATCTTCCGTTCACTTGGGGATCAGGGTCTCCGTCCCGTGCCCAGGCGTCCGTTCGACATCCACGCGGTGATGCGCCGCATCCGCCCGGCGGTGAAGCCGTATCCCCGCGCGGCGCTGTTCGAGCTGCGCGACGAGGGGTTCCGCAGCGCGTTCGAGCAGTTGGCGGCCTGCCTCATCTCCATCCGCACGCGCGACGAGGTGACGCTGCCGACCGCGCGCCGCCTCTTCGCCCGCGCGCGCACGCCGAAGCAGGTGGCCGCGCTCACCGTCGGCCAGGTGGACGAGCTGATCGGCACCTGCGCGTTCCACGAGGCCAAGGCGCGGCAGATCCACGCGATCGCGAAGACGTGCGTCGCGGAGCACGGCGGCGAGGTGCCGTGCGACGAGGAGACGATCCTCGGCTTTTCGGGCGTGGGGCCGAAGTGCGCGAACCTCGTGCTGGGGATCGCCTGCGGCGTGCCGAAGATCGGGGTGGACGTGCACGTGCACCGCGTCACCAACCGCTGGGGCTACGTCTCCGCGGCCACGCCCGAGGCCACGATGGCGGCGCTGTACGAGGTTCTTCCCCCGAAGTACCACGTGGAGATCAACGAGCTGCTCGTGCCCTTCGGCAAGCACGTCTGCACCGGCCGCGCGCCGAGGTGCTCCACCTGTCCCGTGCTCGAGTACTGCCGCCAGGTCGGCGTGACGGAGCACCGCTGAGCCCGGGCACCCGGTTTGTCGCTGAACATTTGAAGTGGTACCGGCACGGCCTGCGGCTTGCGACCGCCCCCGCGCCCTGGATCACGTTGCGCCGCAAGCAGATGGCCGCGGCGCGACGCCGCGGGGGGGGGACGCGGAGATCCTGCCGTGGCGCGCTGGCGATCCGTGCTGGGACGGAACGCGGTCCGTCGCGGCGGCTTGCCCTCGAGAAGGGGGTGATAGGGGTATGGCAAGATGGTGGGTTCTCGCGGCCGCCGTCGTCACGCTCGCCGGCTGCGACTCGATCTTCGGCTCGGACGACGAGGACACGGGCGCCGTCTACACCATGAACAACAACGCGGCGGCGAACCATGTGCTCATCTACGCCCGAGCCGAAGACGGCACGCTGACGCGGATGGACTCGATCGCGACCGGCGGCCGGGGGAGCGGCCCGGATCCGGTGTTCGGCACGGACCCGCTGACCTCGCAGGACGCGGTGATCCTCAGCAACGACAACCGCTTCCTGTTCGTGGTGAACGCGGGGAGCAACGAGATCAGCTCGTTCCGCGTGAACGGCAACGGCTCGCTGACGCTGGCCGGCCGGGTGAGCTCGGGCGGCACCTTCCCGGTGAGCCTGGCGCAGCGCGGCAACCTGCTCTACGTCGTCAACGCGAACGGCGGCGGCAACATCAGCGGCTTCACCGTGGGCAACGACGGGTCGCTCACCGCGCTGGCCAACTCCACGCGCACGCTGAGCGGCGCGGCCGTGCCCAGCCCCGGCTCCATCCGCATCAGCCCCGACAGCCGGGTGCTGATCGTCACCGAGAAGCCCACCAACCTGCTCGACGTGTACACGCTGGGCACCGACGGCCTGGCCACCGCCAAGACCGTGGTGACGTCGCCGGGGATGACGCCGTTCGGCGCGGACTACGACGCGAGCGGGAACTACATCCTGTCCGAGGGCCACATCGGCCCCAACCGGATGGCGGTGCCCGACGCCAGCACCGTGTCGTCGCTGGACATCTCCAGCGCCGCCGGCATCACGGCCAGCACCGTCTCGGCGCCGACCACGGAGACGGCGGCGTGCTGGGTCCAGATCACCGACAACGGGCGGTTCGCGTACACCACCAACACGGCCAGCGGCTCCATCACCGGCTTCGCCATCAGCGCCGAGGGCACGCTCACGCGGCTGACGGCCGACGGGAAGACGGGGGTGACCGGCGCCAACACCCAGCCGCTGGACATGGCCTTCGCCGACGGCTACCTGTACGCGCTGACGCCGGGCGACGGCGGGATCCACGTCTTCAAGGTGAACAACGACGGCTCGCTGACCGCGCAGCCCGGCATCACCGGCCAGCTGCCGATCAGCGTCACCGGCCTGGCGGCGTACTGAGGCAGGACGGGGGATCACTCGAAAGAAGCGAGGCCGGCATCGACGCATCGATGCCGGCCTCGCTCCTTCCTCCACCCCCCGCGTCACGGCTGTGGGGGAGGGCCGCCGGGGCCGCGCCGCTGCGGCATCATCGCCCGCGCCTTCTCCTGCTGGTCGGGGGTGAGAACAGCCATCGCGCGCTCGATGAAGGAGTTATCCCCCAGCATCCGATCGTCGGCGACCATCCCTTTGATCTCTCACAGAGGGCACAGAGGTCACGGAGGAACTGCAACGAATCCTCCGTGACTTCTGTGCCCTCTGTGAGAGACTTCTTTAGTTTTCCGCGTCTCCGCGTCTCCGCGTGAGGCAATCCCTCGCTACGGCCGCGCCGAGGGCGGGGATCCGCGCTGCGAGCCGTTCCCGGTCATGCGGTCGAGCCCGCGGCGCCGGCGCTCGAGGTTCGCGTCGAACTTCTTTCGCTGCGCGGGGGTGAGGACCACGCGGATCTCGCCGTTCGTCGAATCCATCGCGGCGCGCAGCTGCGGGCGCACCGACGCCAGCAGCGAGTCCACGCGCGGCCGGCGGCGCTGCATGATGGCGTCGATGCGCCGCCTCTGGTCGTCGGTCAGCCCGTAGCGGCGCTGCATCGACTCGGCCACCGCCCGCGGGCCGCGGTGGCGCCGGGGCTGGTCGCCGCGCACGCGCTCCCACGCGGCGCCCGCCAGCGCGCCGGCCACGAAGGTCAGCACCAGCGCCAGCGTGGCCAGCAGCCACACGCGGCGCGCGGAAAGGGGGCGAGCGCTCACCGGCCCTCCGGATCGGGAACCAGCAGCTGGTCGGCGCGCGAGCCGCCGCCGGCCTCCACCCAGCTGGCCAGCTCGGCGGGCACGCCGATCCCCTCACCCACGCCGGGTTCGGCCGCGGAGGCCAGGGGCTGCGCCGCCGGGGGCTCGCCGGCCAGCGCCAGCACCCCCCCGAAGGCCAGCACCAGCGCGGCGGCCATCGCCAGCGCCGGGCGCACCCAGCGGGCGAGCGGCGCCACCGGCCCCGCGGCAAAGCGGCGGCGCGCCAGCTCGGACGCCGCGGCGGCGCGGGTGCGGCGCAGCAGCGCCTCCCAGCGCTCGGCGTCGTGCCGCGGGTCCAGCGGGCCCAGGTCCCTGAAGTCGTGGCTCATGGCGGTGTCTCTTCGCGATAGGTCGGCCCCAGCAGCGCGCGCAGCGCCCGCCGGGCATGGTGCAGGTGCACGCGCGCGGCGCCCTCGCTGGTGCCCACGGCGTCCGCGATCTCGCGGTGGCTCCACCCCTGCACGTCGTACAGCAGCACCACCTCGCGCTGGGTGGGGCTCAGGTGCTTCAGCGCCTCGGCCAGCCGCTCGCGCAGCTCGGCGTCCTCGGCCTCGCCGGCGGGGCCGCGGCCGCGCGCCGGCGCCTCGCCCGCGGCGTCCAGCGGCAGCGCGCGGCGCACGCGCTCGCGGCGGCGCAGGTTGTGGGCGCGGTTGCGCACGATCTGCAGCAGCCATCCCACGAACGCCTCGGGGCGCCGGACCTCGTCCAGCCGCTCCAGCGCGGTCACGAAGGCGTCCTGGCACACGTCCTCGGCGTCGTGCCGCTCGCCCGTGTGGGCCAGCGCCACGGCGTAGGCCGCGCGCATGTGGCGGCGCATCAGCACGTCGAACGCGTCGCCGTCGCCGCGGCGCACCCGCTCGATCAACAGGGCGTCGGATTCCGTCATGCGGTGCGGGCGCGGCACGGCCCGTAGCCGCCCCGGAGCCTCAACGGTATGCACCGGGGTCCGGCCGGTCCATCCCCCCGGCCCTCACCGCGGGGCGCCGAACTGCTGCCGCACCGCGTTGCGCAGCGCCGGCGGCACCCGCCGCCACTGCTCCGGCGTCAGGATCCGCTCCGCCTGGTCCAGCGCCTTCTGCACGTTCTGCCGCCCCTCGTTCAGCCGCGGGCCCACGCGGCGGAACACGGCCTGCGGGTCGGCGCTTCCCCCCTGCTGCGCCTGCTGGAACGCGTTCGCCAGCGCCTCGCCCACCTCGGCGCGGATCGGCGCGTTGACGGCCTTCAGCGTGTCGTTCACCGCCGTCAGCCGCGCCACCTGCTCGTCCGTCAGCCGCAGCGTGTCCTTCAGCAGGAGGATGGCGTCGATCGGCTGCGGCAGCAGGCGGTCGACGAAGGCCGACGGGTCGGGCCCACCCTGCCCCCGCTGTCCGCCGCCGCGGTCGAATCCCCCGCGCTCTCCCCCGCCCCGCTCGCCGCCCGGCCCGCCGGCGCCGGCGAACGCGATCCCCAGCAGCCCCGCGTTCGGCTGCTGCCGGCCCAGCGCGATCCGCGCGGACAGCTGCACGCCGAAGGGCGATCCCGCGGCGGAGCGGAAGACGCGCGTCTGCCCGAACCCCTCATTGACGCGGTAGCGGTACTCCCGCGTCACAGGATCGAATCCCGTCGGGTAGAGGAGCACGTTGTCGGGCCGCCCGCCCTGCCCCCACCCGTGCAGGCCGCCGCCGCCGTGCAGCAGCAGGTCCAGCCCCGCGGGAAGGTTGAAGGCGTCCAGGCTCACCGTCACCCGGCGCTGCAGGCGGGCCCCCTGCGGCGTGTACGCGGCGCGGAAGTCCAGCGACTCCGTCCACGGCCCGCGGCAGCTGTTCCGCCTGGCGATGTCGCCCGTCTGGGAGCGGAGGCACGAAGTGATGCGGTTCGAACCGGAGAGGACGCGCCCCAGCGCCGCCGACATCGCCGTGTCGGCCACGGCGGAGGGGTCGAAGACGAAGGCCGCGTCGTTGCGCGCGCCGTCGCCGTTGACGTCGCCGCCGACGATGGGCGTGTAGGGCTGGCCCGAGCTGGCGCGGCCGATCAGGCTGGTCTCCAGCGAGCGGCCGAAGGTCTTCCCCAGCACCAGGGTGAAGGAGTGGCGGCGGTCCTGGTCGCTCGGCGCCCACTCGTTCGCGTTCGGGTTCCCGCGCGTGGGGGTGAACTGGAAGCCCGCCGACGGCCCGCCGAAGCCGAACGACGTCTGGTCGCGCGAGTGCGTGAGCGTGTAGCTGGCCTGCGCCGAGACGGCCCGCGGCAGCAGCCCGTTCACGCTCAGCACCAGCTGCTCCGTCTGCGACGCCAGCTCCGAGTTCAGCTCGTACACCCGCGCGAACGCCGGGTCGTTGCGGCTGGCGTACAGCGACGCCTGCCCCGTCGCGGGGACGATCGCCGCCGCGGGGACGAAGACGGGGCGGCCGTCCTCGCCCGCCAGGGTGAAGGCGGGCGTCTGGCGCAGGTTCAGGTCGCGCACGCCGTACTGCGCCACGCCGCGCGAGATGGTCGCGTCGATGCTCCCCGTCACCCGCTGGAAGAGCTGCGCCTGGAAGCCCAGCGATCCCCGCCACGACCGCGGCGCCTGGAAGCCGCCGCGGAAGAGGGTGACGTTGGGCGTCTGCGCCGTCGTCCCGCTCCCCAGCGTGCCGTCGGTGCAGGTGGCGGGGATGGTGGACGGGTCGCCCTCGTACGCCATCCAGTCGGGCGTGGGAACGTTGCCGCCGACGCAGGAGACCTCGATCTCCCCGCCCGCGCCCGTTCCCGCCAGCGTGGCCGCGTACAGCTCGTACGGCGTGCGCCCGCGGAACTCGCCGAAGCCGCCGCGCAGCAGCCGCAGCGGCGCGCCCGTCTCGTTGATCCGCCAGCTGAACCCGAAGCGCGGGCTCACGTGCACCTCGCTCGGCGCGAAGTCCGTCCGCCGGCCGAAGGAGGCCTGCACGGCGGGGTTCGCGTCCGGCGCGCGGTCGAAGCGCGAGCCCTCCACCCGCACGCCGAAGGTGAACTGCAGCCCTTCGCTCGTACGGAAGGCGTCGCCCAGGTAGCCCGCCAGGTTCCATCCCCCGCCGTCGATCTCGCCGGAAGAAAGGGTGCGCGTGAACGCGGCCGGCGTGCGCGCCTGGAAATCTTCCAGCGAGTTGAAGACGAAGGTGCCCAGGCGGTTGCCGGCGTTCTGCTGCGTGAACCCGGAGTGGTTGGCCAGGATGCCCAGCTTGACGCGATGGCGGTCGCCGACGAGGAGCGACAGCTCGTCGGCCACCTCCAGCGTCCGCTCGTCCGACGCGGAGGAGAGCGACGGGTCGCCGCCGAAGACGAGGTTCGAGACGGCGCGCCCCCCCGCGGCCACGGTGGCCGGGTCCGCGCCCACGCGCACGATCCCCTGCGGCACCCGCAGCGTGGGCGAGCCGTCGCGCGAGTCCAGCGTGTAGCTGGCGCGCAGGTCGTTGATCCAGGTCTGCCGGAAGCGCGAGGTCACGCTGGCCAGCACCGCGCCGCCCTTCGTGTCGACCGAGCCGCCGCTCTGCTGCGTCTCCAGCGTGCCGATGCGCGAGTGGTCCTGCGAGTAGACGCTGCCGTAGCCGCGCAGGGTGAAGGTGTGCTCCTGCGTGACCACCCAGTCGAAGCGCCCCAGCGCGCTCAAGGCGTCGCCGGTGCGGCTGTACGGCCCGGCCAGCCCCGCCGTGCTGAACCCGTACTGGCCGGAGAGGCCGGTGAGGAACTGGTCGACGGTCTCCGAGGTCAGACCCAGCTGGCCGAGGCCCTCGCCGTTGCGCGGCTCCAGCGCGTACAGCTGGTCGGAGCGGCGCTGCGCGGCGAAGCTCAGGTTGTAGAACAGCTTGTCCTTCACGATGGGCCCGCCCAGGCCGCCGCTGCCGCGGAACTGGTTCCAGCCGTTGTTCCACGGCGTCCGGCCCGTGCCGCCCTGCAGCGCGTCGCCGCGGAACTGCGTCTGCAGCGACCCCTGCACGCGGTTGGTGCCGCCGCGGGTGGTGCTGGCCACCTGCCCGCCCGAGAACTGCCCGCGTGCCACGTCGTAGGTGTTGGTGATGACCTGCGTGGAGCGGACGCCCTCCTGCGGCAGCCCCAGCGGACTGCCGCCGCCCAGCTGCCCGCCCGAAAGCGCGGAGGCGAACGAGGCGCCGTCCAGCGTCACCTGGTTCTGCGACGCGCGCTGCCCGGCCACGGAGAATCCGCCGCGCCCGCTCAGCGAATCCGCGCCGTCGGTGGCGACGACGCCGGGGGTGAGGGTGGCGATGGCGGCGGGGTCGGTCTGGTTCTCCAGCGGCAGCCGCTGGGCGAGCTCGGAGGTGACCGCGCGGCCGGTGCTCCCCGACTCGCCGCGGCCGGGGGCGGGGCGCGGCGCGCGCGCGGTCACGCCCTGCAGCTGCACCGCCTGCGTGCCCAGCTGCACGTTCGCGGTCAGCACGTCCTCGTCGGCCACGCGGGCCACGTTCAGCGTCCGCGGCGCCTGCCCCAGCCGCGCCACGCGCACCTGGTAGCGCCCGCCGCCGTCGGGGAAGACCACGGTGTAGCGGCCGTCCGCGGCGGTCGTCGCCGTGCGGCTGGTGCCCGTCTCGACGGACGTCACCTGCACGCTGGCGCCGGCCACCGGCTCGCCGCGCTCGTCGGTCACCCGGCCGCGGATCACGTCGGTGGTGGACCCCACCTGCGCCCCCAGCCGCGCGGCCGGCAGCAACAGCAGGGCGATGAGAAGAACAGCGAGTCGCCGCATGCGTCCCTCGAAAGGCGTCCGTCAACGGTGTCGGAAGCGGGAGATCGGCAGCAAGCGCCGCACCCGGTCCGCCGGCACAGGGACACGCGCAAACGGGGTGATGTTAAAGGAGATGGGGCTTCACGGCGGGAAGATGGACGCGGCGGACGGCCGCACCCGCGCGCTCCGCGTCCTCCGCGTCCTCCGCGTGAGATCCTTCCGGGCCGCGGACGCGCTACTTCGCGGCGGGCTCGCCCTCGTCCTTCGCCTTGCGGCGGCGCGGCTGGCGCGGGGGCGTGGCCTGGGCGCGGAGGTCGCGCACCAGCCCGCCCACCGCGGCGATGATCTCCGGGTCGCCCTCGCGCAGGAGCGCGGCCATGATGTGCTTGCAGACCCGTTCGCGCCACAGGTGGTCGCCGCAGTCGCAGCGCGGCTGGTTGACCGTCGTCAGGTCCACCCAGTGCTCCTCGGCGCCGCCGGTCACGTGGTAGCGGCCCCTGCCGATCTTCCTCGCCACCAGCCCCACGCCCCGTTCCAGCCGCCCCGATTCCAGTCCGCCCGCCGCTTCGATGTCGATCAGCGCATCCATGACGTCCCCCATGGGAAGGGTGAAAACCCTACGCTACACGGGAGATGATACACCCGGCGCGGATTCCGGTTTCGGCAAATCTTCGGATTGGATGAAGATGCGAAGCGTGGACGCGCGCCCGCGGCGGGAGAGGAGCGCGCGTCTCGAATCGCCGGCGATGCGATGCTCAGCGGTCCATCACCGGGAGGTACACACGCCAGGGGCCGATGGCCTCGCGGTACTGCTTGGCCATCACCCGCGCCGCCTGCGCGATGTGGCCGAGGTCGTGCGCCACCCAGGTGGCCAGCAGCTGGCGCAGCGTCACCGCGCCGAACTCGGGGTGCTCGCCCTCGAGCCCGAGCTCGTCGTCCGTCAGGCGCCACCCCGCGAGCGTCTCCAGGTTCTCCGCGCGCAGCCGCTCGAACTCGTCGAGCAGCTGCGCCAGCGACTTCCCCTCGCTCTCGCGGAACTGGGCGAAGCGGTCGAACGGCTCGAAGCGGCGGTTCGGCCCCTGCGCCAGGATGATCCTGGCGCGGCCGATCCAGTCGGTGCGCTCGCCGTGGATCAGGTGGCCGAGGATCACGTACGGGCTCCACGTCTCCGGCCCCTCGTCCGCGTGCGTCCACGCGGGCGGCAGTCCGGCGAGCATCGCCCGCAGCGTGGCCGGCGTGCGCTCCAGCACCGCCACCCCCGTGGCGAGATCGAAGTCCATCGTGCTCATCTTGATTCCGGAGTTGGGGATCGAGGCGCCGCGCGATCGGTCGATTGTCCGGACGCGGCGTGATGCGAATGTAGGAGCGCGTGGAATGCGGCGCATGGTCCAAATCGCATCACCCCCGCGCCGGTCGTGTGCACCGAGCGCGGGGGCGACGTGTCCGCGGCGAGGCGGCTCAGTCGTGGCTGGCGCCGCGCTCCTCGCGGGGGTGGCCGTGGCCCTGGTTGATGGAGGTGCCGCTGCGGTCCAGGTCGCGGTCGGTGCCCGCCGTCCCCGGCTCGCGCGCGCCGAACTCGCTGCCGCGGTTGTGCTCGCCCTCGTCGCCCTCCGGCGTCATCCCCGTGGTGGCGCCGCCCGGCATCTGCGTCGTCTTCTTCAGGTCGCCCATGCTCCCTCCGTCGTGAGTCCATCTCCCCGGATCAGGATCGCCCGGGAGCCGCAAGACGTGTTCCGGCAACGGGATGCGCGGGAAGCATACGGAGCCGGGCCGTGTGCTTGCGCCACGAATCCGCCACGTCGAGTGATATCCGAGCAGCGACGCGGAGGTCACGGATCTTGCATCCGTCACGGAGTGGTTTCGAACGGACGTACGCGCTGTTGCGTGCGCGTTGCGGACGCGTTAGCTTGGCCAGTACAGCAGTGAAGGACACGACGTGGACGGAGGCAGGGTGCCTCCGGCCGCCCGCGGATTCGCGGCGCACGGCCGTGCGATGGCCGGCGAGGGAGAGGAGGTGGGTTATGAAAATTCCCAGCTTCAGCAGCGAGTCCGCCCCCGGCGACGCTCCATGAGGAACGCCTGCGCAGCGTTTGGCTGCGCGGGCGTTTTTGTTTCCCACACCTGAGGGAGGGTGAGATGCTCGATTCCGGAATGATCAACAAGATCCAGAAGGCGAGAGAATACGCCTCGGAGCCCGAGCGCATCCATTTCCGGAGCCTGGAAGTCGATTTCGACGGCAAGAACGGCGAGCACCACGTGGACTTCCGCGAGGGACACTGGCACTGCGACTGCGACTACTTCCGCGGCCACCACACCTGCAGCCACACGATGGCGATGGAGCGGGTGCTGGGAGTGATGGCCCCGGCCGAGGAAGCCGAGGCGCTGGCGTAAGGACGCCCCCGCCCTGCCGCGCCGCCGGACGGCGCGGCCTCCGATCGATCCGTGATCGCCGCGAGGGAAAGGCCTCGCGGCGATCCGTGTTTGGGAAGTCCCAAGTCCTGGGTCCTGAGTCCCAGGTCCTAAGTTTCCACCCTGGGGGAAACAGGCCTTTGGACGGGTCCTGGAGAGGACCCCGGGACCCAAGTCGTGCAGCCCCAATTCCTTCCAGAACGGACGTCTCTCCGGCTCGGTTGCCCGGCCCCGCGACCCGGTCTATATTCAGCGGTTGTTTCCGGGCGAAAGTGGCGGAATGGTAGACGCGCCGGACTTAGGATCCGGTGGCCTCGGCCGTGGGGGTTCGAGTCCCCCCTTTCGCACCTTCCTTCAAGAACATCGCAAATGGACAAGCGGGAATAGATGGCGGACCAGAGCACCACCACCGGCGGCCTGCAGGTGAGCGTCGAAGAGCAGTCGTCCTACGGGCGCCGCATCTCCGTGACCGTGCCGCCCGAGCGCGTGCGGCGCATCCGGCAGAGCGTCACCGCGCAGATCACGCGCAACGTGCGCCTCCCCGGCTTCCGCAAGGGCAAGCTCCCCGACAGCCTGGTCCAAAAACAGTTCGGCCAGGCCATCGAGCAGGAGACGGTGGACCGGGTGATCCAGGAGACCTACCGCGAGGCGCTGGAGCAGGAGGGGATCCGCCCCATCAACCAGGGCGCCGTCAGCGACGTGCACTACCACGGCGACGGCGGCGAGCTGCACTACCACGTGGAGCTCGAGGTGCAGCCCAGCGTGGAGCTGGCCCGCACCGGCGGCTTCGTGATCGCCCGCCCGAGCGACGCCGTGGCCGACGCGGAGATCGACTCCATCCTCGAGCGGCTGCGCTCCGAGCGCGCCACGTTCCACACCGTGGACGACCGCAAGCCGGACCAGGGCGACGAGGTGCAGGTGCGCATCACCCCCCAGGCGGCCGACGACGCGGAGGAGGAGCCGCAGCCCGAGGAGTACAAGTTCGTGCTCGGCGAGGGGCAGGCCATCCAGCCCATCGAAGAGGCGATCATGTCGCTGATGCCCGGCGAGGAGGGCGAGTTCGACATCGCCTTCCCCGAGGAGTTCGGCGACCCCGCGATGGCCGGGCAGACGAAGCACATGAAGATCGGGGTGGTGGAGCTGCGCCGCCGCGAGTTTCCCGAACTCGACGACGAGTTCGCCCAGTCGATGGGCGGCGGCTTCGACACCCTCGAGGCGCTGCGCGAGCGCATCGGCGGCGACCTGCGCGAGGAGGCCCGTGGCCGCGCCGATTCGGCCTTCCGCGACGCGCTGCTGGACCAGGTGGTCGAGGCCAACAGCGTCGAGGCCCCGCGCTCGATGGTCGACAACTACCTGGAGTACATGACCGGCGGCGCCACGCCGGCCGGTCGGGCGCGGCAGCGCACGCCCGAGCAGGAGGAACGCTTCTCGCAGTTCCGCGAGATGATGCGCCCGCAGGCCGAAGCCGCCATCAAGCGCATGCTGGTGGTGGAGACGCTGGCCGACCGCGAGGGGCTGCGCGCCACCTCCGACGACCTCGACGCGCGGGTGGAGGCGCTGGCCCAGCAGCACGGCCGGCAGCCCGGCGACGTGTGGCTGGAGCTGGAGAAGAGCGGGCAGCTGCAGCAGCTCGAGGCGCAGCTCACCGAGGAGAAGGTGCTCGGGTGGCTGCAGCAGCAGAACACCGCGGGCTGACGCGGAGAACCCGCGGCGCCGGCCGGTGTACGGGCGCATCGGAGACGAACCGCGCGGGACAGCAATCCACCTGTACGGACGGTACGGAACAGAACCATGCCGATATACGCGCCCTACGTGATCGAGCGCTCCTCCCGGGGCGAGCGCAGCTACGACATCTTCTCGCGGCTGCTGATGGACCGGATCGTGTTCCTGGGTAGCGGGATCAACGACGACGTGGCCAACGTGATCATCGCCCAGCTGCTCTTTCTCCAGAGCGACAACCCGGAGAAGGACGTGTACCTGTACATCAACTCGCCCGGCGGGTCGGTGTACGCGGGGATGGCGATCTACGACACCATGAAGTTCCTCTCCTGCGACGTGAACACGTACTGCATGGGAATCGCCGCCAGCATGGGCTCGTTCCTGCTGTCGGCGGGGACCAAGGGGAAGCGTTACGCGCTCCCCAACTCGCGCATCATGCTGCACCAGCCCAGCGGCGGCAGCCAGGGGACCGCGGCCGACATCGAGATCCAGGCGCGCGAGCTCCTGTTCATCCGCGAGCGGATGAACCTGATCTACGCCGAGAACACCGGGCAGACGCCCGAGAAGATCGCCGAGGACCTGGACCGCGACCGCTTCATGAGTCCCGACGAAGCCAGGACGTACGGGCTGATCGACCACGTGATCGCCCACAAGGAGGCGGCGGACATGGTTCCCGTCGCCGCCGAGACGGGCATCACCCGCTAGCCGGCACCCGCTGCGCCTCCGCCGCCCGAGCCGCGGCGGGGGCGCGTCCCCCGGAAATCTCCGTCAGCAGGACCTCATGCCCAGCGACAAGCACCTCCGCTGCTCATTCTGCGGAAAGTCCAAGGACTCGGTGAAGCGGTTCATCTCCGGGCCCTCGGTCTACATCTGCAACGAGTGCATCTCGCTCTGCAACGAGATCCTGGCCGAGGAGGAGATCAAGGAGGCCGCCACCGCGGCCACCCCGGTCCCCACCCCCACGGAGATCAAGGAGGTGCTCGACCAGTACGTGGTGGGGCAGGAGGCGGCCAAGAAGGCGCTCTCCGTCTCGGTCTACAACCACTACAAGCGGGTGAACCACCAGGGGGTGATGGACGAGGTCGAGCTCGACAAGTCCAACATCCTGCTGATCGGCTCCACCGGCGTGGGGAAGACGCTGCTGGCGCAGACGCTCGCCCGCGTCCTGCACGTCCCCTTCACCATCGTCGACGCCACCACGCTGACCGAGGCCGGCTACGTGGGCGAGGACGTGGAGAACATCCTCGTCCGCCTGCTGCAGGCCGCCGACTTCAACGTGGCCGAATGCGAGCGGGGGATCATCTACATCGACGAGATCGACAAGATCGCACGCAAGAGCGAGAACCCGTCGATCACCCGCGACGTCAGCGGCGAGGGGGTGCAGCAGGCGCTGCTGAAGATCCTGGAGGGAACCACCGCCTCGGTGCCGCCGCAGGGCGGGCGGAAGCATCCCCAGCAGGAGTACATCCAGATCAACACGCGCCACATTCTGTTCATCTGCGGCGGCGCGTTCGACGGGCTGGAGAAGATCATCGAGGGGCGCACCGGCAAGCGGCAGATCGGCTTCGCGGGCGAGCGCCCGGCCGAGCGCACGCCGCTGGAGAAGGCCGACCCCTTCCGCGACGTGGAGCCCGAGGACCTGCTGCGCTTCGGCCTCATCCCCGAGCTGGTGGGCCGCCTCCCCGTCACCGTGACGCTGGAGAACCTGGACGAGGACGCGCTGGTGCGCATCCTGACCGAGCCGAAGAACGCGCTGGTCAAGCAGTACCAGAAGATCTTCCAGATGGACGGCGTGGGGATCACCTTCGACCCCGGCGCCATCCGCGCCATCGCCTGCCAGGCCATCGAGCGCGGCACCGGCGCCCGCGGCCTGCGCGCGGTGATCGAGAACCTGATGCGCGACATCATGTTCGACATCCCCAGCCGGCAGGACGTGCGCGAGGTCGTGGTCACCCCCGAGTGCGTGACCGACTCCGTGCCGCCGCTGCTCGTGCTGGCCGCGGAGCCGCGGAAGAAGAAGGAAGCATAGGGGGCTGGAGACGAGGATCGAGGGGGGCGCCGGGCATACCGGCGCCCCCGCTGGTTTTGCGTCACGGATTCGCTCTTCGTCGGTCCCCGGATAATGATTTCTCACGCGGAGACGCGGAGCCGCGGAGGGGATGACGTGCTCCTCCGCGGCTCCGCGTCTCCGCGTGAGAATCACCCAGCCTGGACCAGACACCGGCGCTTGGCCAAGGACGATGTAGACACCCTCAACGGGATGGAGTGATCATCACGGATGCGCCGTAAGGAGCGCTCTTGTTGATCCGCCACCGGACCTGTATCCTGTGCATGTTTCCATGGTGCACGATCCTGCTTCCCGCCCGGAGGGCAATCCCACAATGACCACCACCACTCGCGGTCCGTCCGTTCCCGTCATCCGCTACGCCGCCAAGCGCGCGGTCGCCCGCAAGTCGCTCCGCAAGGTCGCCGCCGAGATGGGGATGGCCGTCTCGTGGCTCAACGGCTTCGTCGACGGCAAGGAGCGCACGCTCCGCGCGAAGACCATGCGCATGCTGCGCGAATGGTACATGCGCGAGGGGATCGGCCTGGCCGACCAGGACGCCGACACCGCCACCTCGGCCATCGACTTCCTGACCGGCGGCATCCTCGACAACGACGACCGCGACCGGCTGCGCGACCGGCTGGTCGACACGATCGAGAAGGCCTACGCCTCCCAGGGCCCCGTCCCCGACTGGATCAAGTCGCTCCAGGGAGATGGAGGGGAGAGGAAGGACCAGAGTTGAGCGAAGCGGGGCGCCCGGCGAGGCGCCCCGCGGCCGTTTCTCCCCGCCCCGCCTTGCGCCCGCCCGCCTCCGGTGCCAACCTCCCCGCCGTCCCGTACTTCCGTTCTCCCGCGCTACCGGACCGTGCGCATCAAATCCGTGGAGTTCGCCGGCGCCATCGGGCAGATCGGGCAGGCCCAGCCCGAGGCGGCGCGCGGCATGAAGCAGGTGGCGTTCTCGGGCCGCTCCAACGTCGGCAAGTCGTCGCTCATCAACCGGCTCCTGGGCCGCACGCGCACGGCCATCGCCCGCGTGAGCGCCGCGCCGGGGAAGACGCAGGAGATCAACTTCTATCGGGTCCACGCCGACCCGGGCGACTTCTTCCTGGTCGACCTTCCCGGCTACGGCTTCGCGCGGGTGCCGAAGGAGCTGCGCGACAGGTGGCGGCCGCTGATCCACGGCTTCCTCTCGCGCTCCGAGGAGCTCGCCGGCGTGGTGCAGCTGGTCGACCTGCGCACCGGCCCCACGCCCGACGACCTGCAGTCGGTCGACTACCTGGCCGAGCTGGGCATCCCCGTGCTCTTCGCCTTCACCAAGGCCGACAAGCTGAGCAGGACCGAGCGCGAGAAGGCCTTCGCCAGGGCGGTGAAGAAGCTGGGGATCGACCCCGACCAGGCCATCGCCTTCTCGTCGCTCAAGGGCACCGGCCGCGAGGAGCTGCTCGAGACCCTCGGCGCCCTCCTCTTCCCCGACGCGGCCGACGACGGCGCGGAGGGGGATGAAGAGGGAGGAGACGAGTAGATGCTGCGCTGGCTGAAGGAGAACCTGCGCCGCTCCGCCGAGGCGCGGCAGGCGAAGAGGGAGGGGAAGCTGTATCCCGAGTCCCTGACGGTGGTGACGTTCGACGAGGCGGGGATCCGCGGCGAGGCGCCGGGATCCGAGCCGTGGATGATCGCCTGGCCCGAGCTCGAGCGCGTGGAGATCCACACGACCGACGAGGGTCCCTGGGCGGCGGACGTGTTCTGGGTGCTGCGCACCGCGTCGGCCGCGTACGCGGTGCCGCAGGGCGCGACGGGAGAGAAGGAGCTGTTCGAGCGCTTCCAGCAGCTTCCCGGCTTCGACAACGAGTCGGTCGTCGCCGCGATGGGATCGGTGGAGAACCAATCCTGGGTGTGCTGGACGCGCGACGGGTGACGCGGCCCTCGCGCCATCCCCCGCGGCGGACTACCATTCTCCATCGATCCCCAACCCCTTCGTTCCCCACCCGGAGCAACCGCATGCGCCGCGCGTTCCTTTCCATCGCCCTGATCCTGCTGGCGCTTCCGGCGCTCGGCGGGTGCTCGCTCCTGCGCGGCGGCTCGGTCGGCGAGGTGGTGACGCTGGAGGTCGACAACAACCTGGCCGTCCCCCAGCCGATCACCGTCTACGCGTACTCCGACGTGGGCGCGCGGCAGCTGGTCGGCAGCGTGTCGCCCGACCGGCAGGCGGTGCTGCGCTTCCGGTCGGCGCACATCGCCGGCAACTACCGCTTCGTGGCCATGGTCCGCCGCAACGCGCAGCTCGTTTCCACCCCCGTGAACCTCAACGGCGGCGAGACGGTGACCTGGGAGCTGCGCAACAACACGCTGCTGGTGGCACGGTAGACGGAGCAAACGGGCGTTCCGCCTCCCCTCGTGCGCTCCGCACGACCGGTGGCCGGCGGCAAAACGGCGGCGGCGCATCTCCGCGAGGGGGATGCGCCGCCGTTTCTCCGTCACCGACCCGCTTCAGCCGAAGCGGACCGGAGGCAATGCATGGGAACCAAAGTTGTTCAAGGACCACAGGTTACGACGAGACATCCAGGCAGGAAAAGGGTGAGCGCGATCACGGACAGGCGCACGAGCTTGCGCGACATGGGCGTCTCCGACGGGGGGGATTCGGGTGTGGATGAGCCCATGAAGGCGCAAGAAGCACACCTACTGCAACCCCACTGCAGATAGCGTGATCTCGAACTCGGTCATGCTCCAGCCGAACTCCTCGTCGGCCACGTTCCGGGAGTAGTCGATCTCCACCCGCCTCGGCACCCCGAGCGTGCTGTACGTCGCCTGCAACTCCGCCGCGTCGCGGTCGATGGCGTCCTGGATCTTCGCGAACAGGTCCTCCACCGTGCCGAGCCCGGCGGCCAGACTCGCCGGCACCGGCTGCCCGTCGTCCGCCCACACGCGCGACGCCACCTCCCCGCCCGACACGGTCACCCGCATCGCCCGCACCCCGCAGAAGCAGATCGGCTGCACGGTGTACCGGTAGCTGCTGCTCCCCCTCTCCTCCCAGCGCGAGCGCGCCGCGCGCAGGTCTTCGCGTGCCTCGTCGAGGTGGTCGAGGCCGAACGGCCAGCGGCACCCGCCCGCGGCCAGCAGCAGGAGCGTCGCGACGGCGGCGCGGGAGCGGAGGCGGGCGAGTGTGCAATTCATGCGCATGTCCCCGGTTCGAAGTGGTGAAGCCGAGAACGAGAACGCGCGGAGGCCGAAAAGGTAGGACAGGGAGATCAGCCGCGTGCGATGCGGTTCAGCACGGCCTGCCACGCATCGGCCAGACCGTGCGCCTGCGCGAGCTCGGCAACGCGCTGATGATCGATGTCGCTGCCGGACGAGCGCAGCATGCTGGAGATGTCGCGGAGCTGCCGCTCGGAGCCGGAGAAGGCGAAGTATTCGAGCTTCTTGAAGATCAGCTCCTCGGGCGGCGAGAAATTGGCGAGACGGCCCGACGGAGCCTTGAGGCGCCGCGCACGCTCGATCTGGCTCAGCGAGACCGGATCGGCGGCGACGTAGACGTCGATCTTCAGCGCCTCCTTGAACAGCAGGATGTTGAACTGCCCGCCGGTGCGAACGGCTTCGATTGCCGCCTGCTGGTCGTGATAGTAGTCGGACGCGGGAAAGCGGCTGAGGAATCGCGGGACGTCCGCGGCGCGGAGCGAGACGACCACGTCGATGTCGGAGGTGACGCGGAACTCGCCGTACGCCATCGAAGCGATAGAGCCGCCGATCGCGTACGGCAGCCCGAGATCCTCGCATACGTCCGCGACCAGATCGATCAACTCCGTTTCACTCTCCAAGGTACCTCCGCGTAATCTCCTCCTGCAGGCGCTCGGGAGACCACTCCGGGTGCAGCGACTCGAGCTGGGAGCGCAGCGCACGGCGCATGTATCGCGAGTGGCGGGCGGCGGCCTGGAGCCGCTGCTCCGGCGTCCAGCCGCGCAGTACCGCGATCAACTCCTCGTCGGCGAGCTCCACTGCGATCTCTCGCAGCTCGCCGTCGATCACGCGGAAGACTCCGGTCCTGTTGTCGACGCGATCCATGACCGTTGCTTTCAGGAGCCGCTCACGTCGGACGTCAGCCGGCGCCAGGCGCGGAGGTACTTGTTGAGCCGCTCCACGTCCTTCTCGCTGAGGTTGCCGGTGCGGCGAACGTCCATGTTGTCCTCGAGGTCGGCGATCTTCACGCGGCGGGCAACGGGGTTCGCAGCGGAGCGGTCGACGAACGCGTCGTACGGCTCGCCCTCGCGCTTGGTGAGCGCGTCGACCGCCTCGACCACCTCCTCGGCGAATCCCCGCGCGCGGAGGTCGTCCAGCGTCCACGGCGTGTCCTCCACCACGTCGTGGAGCACGGCGGCCATGCGCTCGGCCTCGGTCTGCACGCGGAACATCACCCGCAGCGGGTGCAGGATGTACGGCGCGCCGGCGCGGTCCTTCTGCCCAGCGTGCGCCTCTACCGCGATGCGGATCGCCTCCTCGATGTTCGACATGGGTCGAATCTAAGCCTGTGGCTCCGGAGATGAAAACGCCCGCGCACCCCGGTCGGGATGCGCGGGCGATCTCGCGTCCGCCATCACGCTCAGGAGCTGCCGATCTGCTCCAGCAGCGCGTTCAGGCGGCGCTGCTTGTCGTGCAGCGCCTCGCGCAGGTCGTAGTCGTCGGTGTGCACGATCTCGTCATGCAGCTCGTTCAGGTAGTGGCTCAGCACCTCGCGCAGGAGGCCCGCGTCCTGGTCGGTCAGGTTCAGACTGGTTCCCATGGTCGGCATCGTAGAAGTCCTCGATTTCGCGGCGGAGGTTCCCGGGGTCGATCGGCGTCGCAGCTCGATCAACCGCTCGCCGCCCACCCATCCATCGGACGAAATCCCGCCCGCCCGTAAGGCAACCTCCGCGCCCGTCCCGTCGCCGCTAAATGTGGATGGCGCGCCCCGCCACCGCCAGCGCCGCCTCCTTCACCGCCTCGGGGAGCGTGGGATGCGCGTGCACCGTTCGCGCCACGTCTTCCGCCGCGCCCTGGAACTCCACCGCCAGCGCCGCCTCGGCGATCATGTCCGACGCGCGGGGCCCCAGGATGTGCAGCCCGAGGATGCGGTCGGTCTTCGCGTCGGCGATCACCTTCACGAAGCCGTCCTGCTCGGCCATCGCCTTCGCGCGCCCGTTGGCGGAGAAGGGAAACTTGCCGGTCTTGATCTCGTGCCCTGCGGCCTTCGCCTCTTCCTCGCTCATCCCCACCGACGCGATCTCGGGCCAGGTGTAGACGACGTTGGCGACGGCGTCGTAGTTGACGTGTCCGTGCTTCCCGGCGGCGAACTCCACGGCGGCCACGCCCTCTTCCTCCGCCTTGTGCGCCAGCATCCGCCCGCCGATCGCGTCGCCGATGGCGTAGATGCCGGCGACGCCGGTGTGGTAGCGCCCGTCCACCTTGATCACCCCGCGCTCCAGGCGGATCCCCTGCTCCTCGATGCCCATCCCCTCGGTGTACGCGCGCCGGCCGACGGCCACGAGGAGATAGTCGCACTCGATCGGCTCCGCGCCCTCGACGGAGACGACCACCTTGTCACCCCGCCGCTCGGCGCCGGAGACGCGCTGGCCGGTGCGGATGTCGAAGCCCTGCTTGCGGAGGATGCGGTCGGCCGCCTTCACCACCTCGCCGTCCATCCCGGGGAGGATGCTGGGCATCGCCTCGAGCACCGTGACCTTCGCGCCCAGGCGCAGCCACACGCTTCCCAACTCCAGCCCGATCACCCCGCCGCCGACGACCACCAGGTGGCCGGGGACCTGGGGGATGGAGAGCGCGCCGGTGGAGTCGATGATGCGCTCGTGGTCGAACTTGAGGAACGGCAGCTCCACCGGGACGGAGCCCGGCGCCAGGACGATGTGCTTCGCCCGGACGACCGTCTTCGTCCCGTCCTCCGCCGCCACCTCGATCGTCTCCGGCGAGGTGAGCCGGCCGAAGCCGCGGATCCACTCGATCTTGTTCTTCTTGAAGAGGTAGGCCACGCCGTCGGTGAGCCCCTTCACCACGCCGTCCTTGCGCGTGTGCAGCGCGGCGACGTCGATCTGCGGCTCGGCCACCTGGATGCCGTGGTCCCGCGCCTTGTGGCGGATCTGCTCGAACAGCTCGGAGCTGTCCAGCAGCGCCTTGCTGGGGATGCAGCCGATGCGCAGGCAGGTGCCCCCCAGCGCCGGCTCCTTCTCGATGCAGGCGGTCCTGAACCCCAGTTGCGCCGCGCGGATCGCCGCGACGTATCCGCCGGGCCCCGCGCCCAGCACCACCAGGTCGAACGTCTTCTCGTCAGCCATATATCTGCAGTCCTTTTGGCCTTTACGTGTCAGCGGCCCGCTCCCCGAACAGTGTCATCCTGAGGGAGGCGCCGCACCGAACTCGTCACTGCACCAGCTCCTGGCGCCGACCGAAGGATCTACTCGCCCCGCGGACAGGCCTGCTCGACGCGCCGAAATCTCCGCGGGACCAACAAGATCCTTCGGGCGCGGCAAGATATGGCGTGGACGCCGGTTGCGGCGCACCGCGTCCTCAGGATGACATCACGGGTGTGAACACATCCATGCTCCAGCCACAGCGGCATTCTGGCGCATCCGCCCGATGCGCGAAAGTGCGGGCGTGCAACGCACTCCCGCACTTCCGCTCTCACACGGCGTGCCGTATCACCGCTGGTCGAGGAGCAGCTCCTCGTAGATATCGTCCTCGCTGCTGCTCCAGATCTTGTCGAGCGCCGACTGCGTTGCCGCGAGCCAGAACGCTCGTTCCTCGTCGGTCTCCATCGCCTGCGGCACGTCCATCGATCACCCCTCGATCAGCATCGCGAGCGGGTCTTCGAGGAGCTGCTTGACCGTCACCAGGAAGCGCACGGCCTCGCTGCCGTCCACGATGCGGTGGTCGTAGGTGAGGGCGACGTACATGATGGGGCGGATCGTGATCTCGCCATTCACCACCACCGGGCGCTCGACGATGTTGTGCATCCCCAGGATGCCGACCTGCGGGGGGTTCAGGATCGGCGTCGACAGCATCGACCCGAAGATCCCGCCGTTGGTGATGGTGAAGGTGCCGCCCTGCAGCTCCTCCAGCGTCAGCTTGCCGTCGCGCGCCTTCTTCCCCAGCTCGCCGATCTCCCGCTCCAGCTCGGCGAAGGACTTCCGGTCGGCGTTGCGGACGACGGGGACGACCAGCCCCTCCTCGGCCCCGACGGCGATGCCGATGTCGTAGTACTGCTTGAGGACGATCTCGTCGCCCTGGATCTCGGCGTTCAGCCGCGGGAAGGTTTTCAGCGCGCCGATCACCGCCTTGGTGAAGAACGACATGAAGCCGAGCTTCACCCCGTGCTTCTTGACGAACTCGTCCTGGCGGCGCTTGCGCAGCTCCATCACCGCGCTGAGATCGACCTCGTTGAAGGTCGTCAGGCTCGCCGTCGTCTGCTGCGCCTCCACCAGCCGCCGCGCGATGGTCTGCCGCCGGCGAGTCATCCGCTGGCGAATCTCCGCCCGGTCGCCGTTCACCGACGGCGCGGCGGACGGAGCCGTCGCCGCCGCGGGCGCGGAGGTCGCGGGGGACGACGTCGCCGGCGCGGCGGCCGGTGCCTCGCGCTGCGGCGCGCCGGCGGCGGCGCGGCCGTCCTCGATGCGCTTGAGGACGTCTTCCTTGGTGACGCGCCCGTTGGGGCCGGAGCCCTGGACCGTCGCCAGGTCGATCCCGTGCTCGGCGGCGATGGCGCGCGCCGCGGGCGAGGTCGGCGCATCCGCGGAGCCGGCGGCGGGCGTCTCGGCCGTCACCGTCGCGGTGGCGGCGGACGCAGTGGGCGCGGCGGCGCCTTCCTTCTCCTCGTAGCGCGCGGTGGCGGCGCGGCCCTCCTCCGCGGCGGCGGGGGCGGCGGCGCCGGCCTCCATCTCCGCCAGCAGCTCGTTCACGCCGACGGTGTCGCCCTCGTTCTTGCGGATGGCGCCCAGCGTGCCGTCGGCGGGGGCGGCCACCTCGACCGTGATCTTGTCGGTCTCGAGCTCCACCAGCACCTCGTCCTTGCGGACGGCGTCGCCAGCCTTCTTCGACCAGCGGCCGACGGTGGCCTCGACGACGGACTCGCCCAGCGGCGGAACGCGAATCTCAACCGGCATCTCTGGAACCCAGGGTACAGGGAACAGGGAACAGGGGACAGCTCCGGCGGCGCGGAGGCTGCTCCCGCCCTTCACTCAGGCTTTTCTCTCAATCGAGCGTCACGCGGAAGCTCGCTCCTGCCCGCGCCGAGGCGCCCTCTCCCTGCCGCTTCGCGGCGGTCCCTCCCCCAAAACCGACTGGGGGAGGGACGAAGGCGCTTCGCGCGGCTTACTTCGATCGCGCGGCGGCCGTCTCCTCGTCGGGACCAACTGCAGAGGTGGAGATCAAACCACTTGCTGTCCCCTGTCCTCTAGAGCTTCCGCTTGCCGATCAGCGCGTCGGCGCCGGCCGGCGCGCCGGAGAGCGCGGCGCGCACGATGCGCGTCTGCTCGGCGGCGTGGCGGTGCGCGTAGCCCTCGGCGGGGCTGGCGCGCTCGGGGCGGCCCTCGTAGCGCAGCGGCAGCTCGCCCAGCAGCTCGCGCAGGCGCGGCTCCACGAAGGTCCACGCGCCCATGTTGCGCGGCTCCTCCTGCACCCACACCACCTCGCGCACGCCCGGGAAGCGCGCCAGCGCTTCGCGGATCTCCTCGCCGGGGAAGGGATACAGCTCCTCCACCCGTGCCACGGCGATCCGGTCCACCCCCTCGATCGACAGCCGCTCGGCGCGCTGCTCGTCGCCCGTGCCCACCAGGTCCACGAACACCTTGCCGCTGCAGAGCACAAGCCGCGTGACCTCCTCGGCGCTCCCGCCGTACGGCTGGTCCACCAGCACCGGCTGGAAGGTGCCGGTGGCGAGCTGCTCCAGCGTGGCCGCGGCGTACGGGTGGCGCAGCAGGCTCTTGGGGCTCATCACGATCAGCGGGCGCGGCTGGCTGCCGAGGAACGCCGCCTGCCGGCGCAGGAGATGGAAAAACTGCGCGCTCGTCGTCGGGTAGACCACGCGGAGGTTGTCCTGCGCGCAGAGCTGGAGATAGCGCTCCAGGCGCGCGCTGGAATGCTCCGGCCCCTGCCCCTCGTAGCCGTGGGGGAGAAGGAGCGCCAGCCCGGACGTCTGCCCCCACTTCTGGAAGCTGGCCGCCAGGTACTGGTCGATCATCACCTGCGCGCCGTTGGCGAAGTCGCCGAACTGCGCCTCCCACAGCACCAGCGTCTGCGGATCGCACACCGAGTAGCCGTACTCGAAGCCCACCACCGCCATCTCCGACAGCGGCGAGTTGTAGACCTCGAAGCTGGCCCGCGCCTGCGGCAGCGTGTGCAGCGGCGTGAGCTTGGCCCCCGTGTTCGCGTCGTGCAGCACCGCGTGGCGATGGCTGAAGGTGCCGCGCTCGGCGTCCTGCCCCGTCAGCCGCACCGGCACCCCCTCCGCCAGCAGCGACGCGAACGCCAGCGCCTCGGCGTGCCCCCAGTCGATCGCCGGGGCGGCCGAGTCCAGCGCGTCGCGCCGCTTCTGCAGCACGTTGCGCTCGAGGCGCGGGTTGGGGGTGAAGCCCTCGGGGCGCAGGAGCAGCCCCTCGTTCAGCTCGCGCAGGCGGTCCGCGTCCACGCCCGTGTGCAGCGGGTCGCGCCGGTGGCCGTTGCGCGACGGCTCGTCGTCCTCGTCGGCGTGATGCAGGTCGTCGGGGCCGAGCGAGGCCAGCACCCGCGCCAGCTCGTCGGTCACCGCCTTCGCCATCGCCTCCGCCTCTTCCGCGGTGACGACGCCCTCGCCCACCAGCCGCTGCGCGTACACCTCGCGCGCGGTGGGATGCGTGCGGATGGCCTCGTACATCACCGGCTGGGTAAAGAGCGGCTCGTCGCCCTCGTTGTGCCCCCAGCGCCGGTAGCCGACGAGGTCGATCACGAAGTCCTTGCGGAACTTCTGCCGGTAGGCGAAGGCCAGCCGGGTGACCGCCAGGCACGCCTCGGGGTCGTCGGCGTTCACGTGCACCACGGGGATTTCGAACCCCTTGGCCAGGTCGCTGGCCCAGCGCGTCGACCGGTCTTCCTCGGGGTCGGTGGTGAAGCCGACCTGGTTGTTGGCGATGAGGTGCAGCGTGCCGCCCACGGTGTAGCCGCGCAGCCCGCGCATGTTCAGCGTCTCCGCCACCGTTCCCTGCCCGGGGAAGGCGGCGTCGCCGTGGATCAGCACCGCGAAGGCGGCATCGTGGTCCACCGCGGGGAGCCCCGGGCGCGAGGTATCGTCCTGCGACGCGCGCGTCATCCCCACCACCACGGGGTTCACGAACTCCAGATGGCTGGGATTGGGGGAAAGGGTGACGCGGATGCGGCGGCCGCCGACCTCCCGCTCGCCCTCCCACCCCATGTGGTACTTCACGTCGCCCGACGGCTCGTCGGTGTTCTGACCGTCTTCCGCCGCGGGGGCAAGCTGCGCGCTCTGGAAGCCGGCCAGCATCATCGCGTACGGCTTGCCCAGCACGTGGGTGAGCACGTTCAGCCGGCCGCGGTGCGCCATCCCGATCAGCACCTCGCGCCCGCCCGCCTCGGCCGCCTCGCGCACCACCTCGTCGAGCATCGGGACCATGGCGTCGGTCCCCTCGATCGAAAAGCGCTTCTGGCCGAAGAAGGTGCGGTGCAGGAAGCGCTCGAAGCCGTCCACCTCGGTCAGCCGCTGCAGCAGCGCCTTCTTCCGCTCGGGGGGCAGCGGCTGGGCGTAGCGGCCGGTCTCGATGGCCTCGCGCAGCCAGGCGCGCTCGGCGGCGTGGGGGATGTGGTGGTAGTCGAACCCCACGCTGCCGCTGTAGATCTGCCGGAGGCGGCGCACCTCGGCCAGCAGGTTGGGCGAGCGCGGGTCGTGCCCGAGCACCACGGCCGCGGGGAGCGACTCCAGGTCGGACTCGCTCAGACCGTAGGATTCGAGGGCCAGCGCGGGATCGGGATCGGGCTCGGAGCCCAGCGGATCCAGCCGCGCGGCGGTCAGCCCGCGCGTGCGGATGGTGCGCGACATCTCGCGCGCCGACACCAGCTTGGAGACGTCGATCCCGGTCGCGGCGCCGGCCTGCCCGGCGGGCGCGGGCGTCGGAGCCGCCGCCTCGAGCCGCGCGGGAGAGAAGTCGCGGAAGTATGCCTGCCACTGCGCGTCCACCGAGCCGGGGTCGCGCAGGTACTGCTCGTAGAGGTCCAGCACGTAGCCCGCGTTGGGGCCGTGGAACTCGCGAAAATCGGACATGGGCCTGGTCACCCTTCGTGCGGACGCGCCCGCGCGGGCGCGCCTGAACGCCCGCCTTCCGTCGGCAGATTCGCGGCGGAAGGCGGGCAAAACGCCGTAACTTACACCGCGTTGCCGCCGCCCGCCACCGTGCGTTCCCCGGCGGGACTGCAACAATCAGACGCGGTCGAACCGCAGGTTCGGGGAGTGATACACCACACCCTCCTCCAACGACGATGGACTCACGCGGAGACGCGGAGGACGCGGAACACACGGAGACAGACCCTCATGCAGTTCTCCGCGTCTCCGCGTGAGTCCATCGAGATTGCTCGATCCGCGCCAACAGTGGGGGCCGAACACAAAAAGAGAGCAGCGCCGTGTCTTTCGACTCGGCGCCGCTCCACTGTCCGGCGGTCCTTTTCGAAGGTCCGCACCTTCGGGCTTCTGGAGAGGTTGCCGCATCGGGCCTCGGCCCGACCCCCGGGTTCGCCACCCGGCTCCTTTTGGGCTTCGTTCGACCGGCTTTCGCCCGCCGACGCAGCGCAGCAACAACGACCTACGTTTCAGCCCTCCGATCAGTCCCACCGGCCAGGCGCAGCATCTCAGGCCTTTTCCGCATGTGCCAGATCCCCTCGTCGGTTCACCGGCGCGGCTCCCGGGCGTCCCCGTGATGACCGTCGCGCTGCACTCTGGAGCCAATGATACAGGCGTGGCACGGTTGGGTCAAGGGTTTTTATTTGAGAAGTTTTTCACAACCTAAATCGTTATAATTACTAGCTTTCGGTTTTCATCGGGTACGGTGGAATTTCGGAAAACATTGCACCCTCTTATGACGCGTTTCTCACGCCCTCGGCGGCATCCCCATGATCCATCCGGTCTTGCGAGATGCGGACGCGCAGGACGTTGACGGCGGCCTGCCGTTGGACCGCTTTCACACGCTTCCCGATCCCCATCGGCATTCCCGTCGGAGTGTCGTCCAGACGAGCTCCGTCGGCAGATTCTTGCGAAGCGCCTTCGTCGTGTAGATTGTCCTGCAGGGATGTGCTCCTCGAACCCACGCGACGGACTCCACGGATGCCCACCCGATCGCTCACCACCACGCTGCTCGTCGTCGCGCTCGGCATCGGCGCGTGCGGGCAGGCGCCGCCCGACCCGCGGCGCCAGCGCTACGAGGCGGACAAGGCGCGCTGCGACTCGCTCTCGCAGGACGGCGGCGCGCGCAAGAGCTGCATGACCTACCGCGGCTGGCCCGACGGGAAGTTCCGCTGACTCGTTCAGTCCGTGCGGAAGGATGACGAGGCGGGGACGCTCCGGCGTCCGCGCCTCGTTTTTGTGGCCGCAGGTGGCGTAAATCTTCGAAATTGCTTAAATTACAAGGTTTGCATCCCGGCCGGTGCCGGAAACGGATGCGACGCGGCCACCCGCAGGAGGGAGCGGCCGCCCGCGCCGGCAGCGGATGCAGGCTGCGCACGATGCGCGAAACTCACCAGGCGCGAGCATACGCGAAAGGGCGGAACGGCCGCCGCGCGCCGACCACAGCGGACCCGGAACCTTGAGCCCGGGCACACAAAGGACAGAATGCGATTCGATGAGCTGAACCTCGCACCGGAGCTGGTGCGAAACGTGACCGAGCTCGGTTACGAAATCCCCACCCCCATCCAGCAGCAGGCCATCCCCGCCGCCCTCGAGGGGCGCGACGTGCTGGGCCGGGCGCCCACGGGCACCGGCAAGACGGCGGCCTTCATGCTTCCCACCCTGCACCGCCTGCGCGGCAAGGAAGGGCTGCGCGCGCTGGTCGTGTGCCCCACGCGCGAGCTGGCCATCCAGGTGGCCGACAGCGCGAAGGACTACGCGAAGCACACGGAGATGTTCGTGGGCGTGGTGTACGGCGGCGTGCCCCTGGACAAGGACCTGCGCGACCTCCGCGCCGGCGTCGAGATCCTCGTGGCCACGCCGGGGCGCCTGATCGACCACATGGAGCGGGCGAACGTCGACCTGGGCCAGGTGGAGGTCCTCGTCCTCGACGAGGCCGACCGGATGCTGGACATGGGCTTCAAGCCGCAGATCGACCAGATCCTGCGGCGGGTGCCGAAGGTGCGGCAGACGCTGTTCTTCAGCGCGACGATGCCCAACGCGGTGAAGTCGCTCGCCTACGAGATGCTGCGCGACCCCGTCACGGTGGAGGCGGCGCCGAAGGTGACCACCGCCGAGGGCGTGGAGCAGTTCGTCTATCCCGTGGAGGGGCGGCAGAAGCCGGAGCTGCTGGAGAAGATCCTCAACCAGCCCGAGGTGGAGAGCGCGCTGGTGTTCGTGCGCACCAAGTTCGGCGCCGACCGCCTGGCCAGCCAGCTGACCCGCGGCGGGATGCAGGTGGAGGTGATGCACAGCGACCGGAACATGACCCAGCGCGTGCGCGCGCTGGAGGCGTTCCGCGAGCGGCACGTGAAGGTGCTGATCGCCACCGACGTGGCGCAGCGCGGGATCGACGTGGAGGGGATCAGCCACGTGATCAACTTCGACGCGCCCAAGGACCCCGAGGGGTACGTGCACCGCGTGGGCCGCACGGCGCGCGCGGGCGAGAAGGGCGTGGCCATCACCTTCATGTCGGGCGGCGAGATCGGCGACGTGGCGGCGGTGGAGCACCTGCTCGGGCACCGCATCCCCCGCGTGCACGTCCCCGGCTTCAGCTTCCACTCGGCGGCCGCGACCGCCGAGGTGGCGGAAGGCGGCGAGGAGGCGCAGACGGTGGTGGAGCTGCCGCCCACCATCCAGCAGCAGAAGGCCGACCGCACCAGCCGCGGGCGCCGCATGGGCACCCGCAGCGGCAGCGAGCTCTCGCCCGAAGAGCTGGCGAAGCTGCTCAAGGTGGGTTGACGGGACCCTCCCGGCGGTGGACACGCGATGTCCGCCGTCGAGAACAGATGAGCGGCCTCCGCATCGCGCGGGGGCCGCTTTTTCGTGTCCCGATTCATCGAAGGATGAGTCTCACGCCGAGGCGGGGAGGACCGCGGAGAACTCATCGCCCTCCATCTTTTCTCCGCGTCTCCGCGCCTCCGCGCGAGGCCGTTCCGTTCCAGGCTCGCGGCGGCGCGTGGGAGATGCGCGTCCGGCGTGAGAACCCGCCGCCGGCCCGCGGCTGCAACTTTCCCGAAAAACGCTGGCACGGCGGATGCGCGGCGAACGTGCGTTTGCCGCGTCGCCGGGCGTTTTGACCCGCCGCCGCACCGGTGTAGATTCCCCGCCCGCCGTTCCACGGACGCTGGTCCGCGGAGGCGCCGCGGCTTTGCCCCGACAACCCGAGCCACACCCGATGCTCGCACGCTCCGCGCGCGGCACCCCCATCCGGACGGCCTGCTTCCGCGCGGCGGCACTGCTGTGCGCGCACGGGGCACTGTCCGCCTGCGCCGGCTCCGGCACCCGCCCGGGCGGGCCCTTTCCCCAGCTGCAGCAGTTCGAGGGGCGCGAGATCCACGCGGTCACCCTCACCGGCGACCTGCAGACGGTGCCGCGCGACTCGCTGATGCGGGTGATCGCCACGCGCCCCTCGCGCTGCAAGACGCTCTTCCTCCCCGTCTGCCTCCCCCTGGTCTCGCGCCAGGAGCAGCACCGGCTGGACATGCAGGTGCTGGGGCGCGACGTGGTGCGCATCGACCTGGTCTTCCGCGACAACGGCTACTACGGCACGCGCGTGGTGCCCACGGTGGACGAGGTCCCCGGCGACGAGGTGGACGTGCGCTTCACCGTGTTCCCCGGCGACCGGGTGACGCTGCGCGGGCTGGCCATCTCCGGCGCCGAGGGGGTGATCGACACCGCGCGGCTGCTGCGCCGCATCCCCCTGAAGCCGGGCGAACCCTTCCGCCGCAACGACTTCCTGGCCTCGGTCGACTCCACCCGCAACGCGCTGCTCGACGCGGGGCACGCGTACGCGCAGGTGCTGCGCAACTACCAGATCGACACCATCGCCGACGTGGCCGACGTGAACCTGGAGGCCGCGCCGGGGCCGCTGGTGACGGTGGACACGATCCTGTTCGACGGGCTGGACCGCATCCGCGAGCGCACCGCCCGGCGGCAGCTGACCTTCCGCGAGGGCGACTCGCTGCGCTCCCGCGACCTGATCCGCAGCCAGCGCAACCTGTACGAGGTGGAGCTGGTGCGCTACGCCACGGTGGAGGTGGCGCCCGAGTCGCTGCAGGTGACGCCCGACTCGGCCGAGCTGGCGGCCGACAGCATCGGCAGCACGGTCCTGGTCCGCATCGCCGAGGCGCCGAAGTACGCGGTGGACGCCTCGCTCGGCTACGGCACGCTGGACTGCTTCCGCGGCGGCATCCAGCACACCGACCGCAACTTCCTGGGCGCCGCGCGCCGGCTCACCCTGACCGCCACCGTGGCCAAGGTGGGCGTGGGCGGGGCGCTGGACGCGGGGCTCGACCGCTCGATCCTGTGCCGGGCCTTCGAGCTGGACTCGCTCTCCGATCCCGTCGACACGGTGATCGCCGGTGCGCTGAACTACCGGCTGGCGGCGGACTTCCTGCAGCCGCGGCTGTTCGGCACGCGCAACAGCGTGACGCTGACCGCGTACGCCGAGCAGATCTCCGAGCTCGGCCTGTACCTCCGCAAGGACCGCGGCGGGCAGCTGGGGCTGGTGCGCGACCTGGGGCCGGGGACGGTGTTCTCCACCACCTACACGGTGGAGCGGGGGTCGACCAACGCGCACGACATCTTCTTCTGCGTGGTCTACGAGGTCTGCACCCCCGCGAACATCGACACGCTGCGGAGCCCCCGCTGGAGCAACTCGCTCTCCGCCGGGGTGGTGCGCTCGCGCGTGCGGCTCGACCCCTTCCCCACCGGCGGCTACCAGTTCCGCGTGGGGAGCGACCTGGCCAGCACCTGGCTGGGCTCGGAAGACCGCTATCTCCGCGCGCAGGGCGACGGGAGCATCTACCAGCCCATCGGCAACGGGCTGGTGCTGCAGTTCCGGCTGATGGGGGGCACCTTCCTGGAGGGGCTGCTGGACTCGAGCAGCGGCTTCATCCCCCCGCAGAAGCTGTTCTACGGCGGCGGGGCCACCACCGTGCGCGGCTTCCGGCGCAACGAGCTGGGGCCGGTGGTCTACACCATGCGACAGGGGACCGACTCGGTGGAGATCGGCGGCGTGCGCCAGCCCGAGGCCGACACCGTGCTCTCGGCCACCGGCGGGCGAAAGATCGTGGTGGGAACGGTGGAGCTGACCGCGCCGATGCGGGTGATGGGATACCAGGTGCGCCTGGCCGGCTTCGTGGACGCGGGGCGCGTGTGGGACCCGGCCGACAGCACGCTGATCTCCCCGCCGCTGCGCTTCACCCCCGGCGTGGGCGGACGCATCGCCACGCCGGTGGGGCCGGTGCGCATCGACGTGGCCTACAACCCCTATCCCCTCCCCCGCGGGCCGCTGTACCTGATCGGCCCCTCGGGCGACATCGTGGGGCTGCTCGACCCCAACTTCAAGCCGGAGCGCGGCCGCGGCTTCCTGAAGCGGCTGACGCTGCACATCTCCATCGGCCAGACCTTCTGAGATGGCCGCCCGCCGCCGCTTCCGCCTGGACCGCGTGGGCCTCCTGCTGCTGGGAGCGCTCGCGGGGTTCGTGGTGGCGGCGCTGTTCGTATTCCTGTTCGTGCAGCGCGCGCGCACGCGGGTGATCGAGGAGCGCGTGCGCATCACACTGGGGCTGCCGGAGGAGGCGTTCGAGCTGGAGGACGTGGAGCCCGACGGCACGCTGCGCATCGCGCTGCGCGACGTGGCGTTCCTGGACCGCAACCGCGACACCATCATCGCCGCGCCGGTGGCCCGCGCGCGGCTGGTCACCCGCACGCTGAACGGCACCGGCCCCATCGTCTTCGACCAGGGCGAGGTGATCCGCCCCGACCTGCGGCTGTCGCAGGACCGCAACGGCGAGTGGAACGCGCTGCAGATCTTCGCCGTGGAGGCGGGGGGCCGTCCCGTGCGCGGCGTGGCGGGCGAGCAGCCGAAGGGGCGCACCTTCGACTTCCGCGGCATCCGCCTGGTCGACGGCCGCGCGCGCATCGTCACCCCGACCACGGCGCCGCCCCCGGGGCCCCAGCCGAGGTACGTCCCCGGCCGCACCCCCGAGCGGGTGCGCGTGGCCGGACGCTGGCTGGCCGTGCACACCCTGCGCGACCTCGACGCCAACCTCGCCCTCGTCCGCGTGAAGGGCGAGGGGGGATGGCGGGTGGAGATCGGGTCGCTGGACGCGGCGGTGACCAACCCCGACACGCGCATCGAGGCGCTGGCGGGGTGGCTGGACCAGGACGCCGCGCAGAACCTGCGCTTCGACATCCGCGAGTTCCGCACGCCCTACTCGCGCTTCGCCGGCGAGGGGCTGGTGAACCTCTCCGGCGCATCGCCCCGCTACGACCTGCGCCTCCGCGCGGCGCCGCTGGACTTCCGCGACCTGTACGGGATGGGCTTCGCCGTCCCCCGCGAGGGGATCGCGCGCTTCGGGCTGGCGGTGGAGACGCTCTCGGGGAACCGCACCCGGTGGACGGTGACCGACGCGCAGGTGGCGGTGCTCGACTCGCGTGCGTCGGGGCGGCTGACGGCCGTCACCGCGCCGGGGCAGGAGCCGGTGTTCACCGACACGCGGCTGGTGCTGGAGCCGCTGCGGCTGGTGGACCTGGAGCGGCTGGGGTTCGTCGACAGGATGCAGTTCGCCGGCGAGGTGCGCGGCACCATCACCTCGGTCGACGAGGTGACGGGCGGCCGCGGCGGCGCGCTGCGCATCGACCTGGCCTCGTCCATCGTTCCCCGCTCGTCGGTGGACGCGCCGGCCTCGTCCATCACCGCGCGGGGACTCGTCCGCTTCGGCGGGGCCGAGGGGCTGCGCTTCGACGGCGTGCGCGTGGACGCCGATCCCCTCGACCTGGCCACGCTGCGCCCCCTCTTCCCCGACAACGACCTGCTGCGCGGGGTGATCCGCGGCGGCGCCACGGTGACGGGGACGATGAAGCGCTTCCGCATCGAGGGCGGCGACCTGGCGTACACCGTGGGCGGCGCGCCCGAGACGCGGCTGCGCGCGATCTCCGCCACCGTGTCGATGGATCCGAAGCTGCGCTTCGACCTTTCCGCGCGCGCGGACCCGCTGGCGCTGGCCACGCTCACGCGGCTCTTCCCCTCGCTGCCCTTCCGCTCGGCCACGCTCTCCGGCCCCATCCATCTGTCGGGGACGGCGGAGCAGATCGCCTTCGACTTCGACCTGAACGGCAGCGCCGGCGCGCTGGCCGCGCGGGGAACGCTCGGCCTGGGCGGGCGCGTTCCCACCTTCGACGTCAGCGGGCGGGTGACGGCGTTCCGCGCCAGCGCGCTGGTGGCCAACGCGCCCGAGGCGGCGGCGCGGGAAGTGTCGGGCACCTTCTCGGCGCGGGGGAGCACGGAGGACTTCCGCTTCGCGGTGGACCTCACCCAGGCGGCGGGACGGTTCAACCTCGCAGGCAACATCCGCCGGCCGGGCGGCGGGCCGATGCAGTTCGACGTGGCCGGCCGCGTGGACAACTTCCAGCTCGGCGTGCTCCTCGGCCGGCCGACGCTCCTTCCCGGCCCGGTGAGCGGCCCGATCCGCCTCTCGGGCGGGGGGCGGCAGCCGTACCGCTTCGACGTGGACCTGCGCGGCCCGCAGGGGATGTTCGCGCTGAACGGCTGGTACCAGCCGGGGACCGTTCCCACCTACTCCATCCGCGGACAGGTGGCCGGGCTGGACCTGAGCGCGCTTCCCGGCCTGGCCTCGTTCCCGCGCACGCGGCTGACGGGCACGCTGCTGCTGGAGGGGCGGGGGACGACGCCCGAGACCTTCCAGGGGCGCGTGGCCTTCAACGCCGCGCCGGGATCGACCGTCGGCGGGATCGCGCTGACCGCGGGGACGATGAACATCGTTGCGGCCGACGGCGTGCTGCGCGTGGACACGCTCCTCTTCGCCGGCCGCGGCTTCCGCGCCGAGGCGCGCGGGTCGATCGGGCTCACGCGCAACGCCGGACCGCTCTCCTTCTCGCTCACCGCTCCGAATCTGGCGCAGCTGCGGCAGTTCCTCCCCGGCGCCGACACGCTGCCGGAGATGGAGGGCGCCATCGCCATGCAGGGGACGATGAGCGGCACGGTGCGCAACCCGTCGATCGGCGCGTCGGGCTCCGCCCGCAACTTCCGCTACGGGACGTACGCCGCCGGCACGCTCACCTTCACCTTCGCGGGGGTGAAGGGGCCGCGCGGGTGGACGGGGAACACGCGGCTGGAGGGAACGCAGCTGCAGGCGGGGACGATGAAGCTCCTCGCCCTGAGGCTGGAGGCCAACATGACGCCCGACCGCGCGTCGTTCGGCCTTTCCGCGCGGCGCGACCCGCAGACCGACCTCACCGCGTCGGGAACGCTGGAGCTGGACGGGCTGGCGGTGCGCGGCGCGGTGCTCGACAACCTGGGGCTGAGGATCGCGGGGACCGACTGGCGGCTGGCGCAGCGCGCGCGCATCGCCTGGAACGAGACGCAGGGGCTGGTGGTGGAAGACCTGCTGCTGCGGCGGACGGGCCCCGGCCCGGGCGGCTCCATCGCCGCCGACGGGGTGCTGCCGCCGCGCGGCAACGCCGACTTCCGGCTGCACATGGAGGGGATCGACCTGGCCGAGCTGCGCCGCATCTTCCCCACCGTTCCCGAGGCGCAGGGGCGGCTGGCGCTGGACGCCGAGATCCACGGGCAGGTGAACGACCCCCGGCTGACCATCGACGCCCGCGTGGACTCGCTGGTGTACGGCGGGGTGCGCTCCGACTCGCTGCAGATCAAGGCCAACTACGCGCCGAACCGGATGGCGGTGGACGGCGGCGTGCGCGTGGGCGGGCACGAGGTGGTGCGCGCCCAGGCCAGCATCCCCATGCGCCTGTCGCTGGGCGGGATCGTCCCCGGCTTCGAGATCCTGCGCGACCAGCCGCTCACCGCCACCATCACCGCCGACTCGGTGCCGCTGGCGCTGGTCACGCAGAGCATGCCCGCGTACCTGGAGAACGGGCAGGGGACGATGCGGGCGCGCGTGGTGGTGGCCGGCACCCCGGCGCGGCCCACGGTGAACGGCGACGCCACGCTGGAGAACGGCGCGATGACCATCGTGGCGCTCGGCGCGCGGTGGGACCAGATCAACGGCCGCCTGTCGATGCACGGCGACACGGTGCGCGTCGACTCCGTCTCCGCCCACACCGGCCGCGACGGGCGCGCGTTCGTGAACGGCACCGTGCTGCTCGACGACGGCGCGCACCCGCGGGTGGACCTGGCGCTGTGGATGGACGACTTCCAGGTGGCCGACAACCCCGACGTGGCCGAGATCCAGGCCAACGCGCGGGTCCGGCTCTCCGGCCGCGTCCCCCGCATCGTGGTGACGGGAACGGTGCGGATCGAGGACGGCACCCTCTACATCCCCTCGCTCAACACGCCGGGCGAGGTCGACATCCTCAACGCCGACGTGGGCGCGCTGGGGGCCGACTCCATCGCCGTGCCCACCACCAGCCAGGCCATCCTCGCGGGGCTGATCCCGCAGCACCTGCAGGTGCAGGTCGGCGAGAGCGTGTGGCTGCAGTCGCCCGACGCGCGCATCCAGATCCGCGGCAACCTGGAGATCGACCGGCCGGGCGCCACCAACCTGATCTTCGGCGAGCTCGACGCGGTGCGCGGCAGCTACACGCTGGAGCTGGGCCCCATCCGCCGCCAGTTCGACATCCAGCAGGGGGTGGTGCGCTTCTACGGCACGCCCGAGATCAACCCGTCGCTCGACATCACCGCGGCGTACGAGGTGCGCGGCGGGCGGGCCGAGCAGCCGGTGAGCGTGCTGGTGCACGTGGCGGGGACGATGCAGGAGCCGCGCGTGGAGCTGACCACCAACAACCGCCAGCCGCTGTCGCAGACCGAGCTGATCTCGCTGCTGCTGCTGGGCGGCACCGGCGGGCAGGGCGGGTTCCTGAGCAGCGAGCTGCTGAGCAGCGCCGCGGTGGAGCAGTTCGTGGGCAACCTACTGGCGGCGCAGCTCGAGAACGCGCTGGTGCGCACCGGCGCGGTGGACTACGTGCGCGTGCGGACGCGGGCGGCGACCGGCGTGGCCGCCACGGGCGCCGGCGGGGGCGGCTTCGGGCTCGACTTCCTGAGCCAGCTGACCATCGAGATCGGCAAGGAGGTGGTGTCGAACCTCTACGCCAACCTCGAGGTGGCCGACATCTTCGGGCAGCCGCAGTTGGGCGCGTCGATCGAATGGCAGGTCTCGCCCACGCTGACGCTGCGCGCGGCCAACGAGCCGGTGCTGCGCGACCCGCTGGTGCGCGGCCTCTTCCGCGCGCAGCGGCAGACGACGGTGGATCTGCACAGGAGATGGGAATACGGGCGGCCCAGGCAGCGGCCGCACCCGCAGCCGCGGCGCGCGAACCCCGCGCAGCCGAAGCCGGCGGAGCCCTCGACGCCGTCGGGGCAGCCTCCGCCCACGCCCCCGCCGGGAGGCGGCGGCACGCAGGAAGACGACGGGCGCGCGACACAGGCCGAGCCGGCGCCGCCCGCGACCACCTCGGGACAGCCCCCGCCGGGAGGCGGCGGCACGGAGCAGGAGGCGGCGGACGGCCCCTCGGCCTCCGAGCGGGCCCAGCCGCCGCCGGCCACGGCCATCCCGGAGCAGCCTCCGCCGGTCTTCGGCCCGGCCGAGGTGGACACCGAAGGCGGATAGACGACGGCCCGCCTCCCGATTGGGAGGCGGGCCGCCGCTTTTCATACGTGAAGTAATACTGGATCCCAGGATCGACTGTGCATTGGAGGACGGAATGTCATTCCGAAGGCGCTGCGCCGCCCTGGCCTCCGTGCCGTAGCCGTGGCGCCTGAGGAATCTGTGGCCGGCTTCCGAGCCACAGGCCGCCTGTCGCTCCGACGCACACCACAGATTCCTCGGGCGCCGCCTGGCATCAGCGCGATTTGAAGCTTCAGAGCAGCGGCGCCGCTCGGAATGACATCCGATCAGAATGCACAATCAAATGCGGCAGCTGGTATTAGCCTGCTCGATCCTCACGTCACCATGCGGAACACGTCTTCGTCCGTAAGGCGGATGCCACGCTCCTCGAGCTGCCGCATGGCTTCCCGACGCAGCGCGCGAAAGCGGCGGATGAACACATAGGATTCAACCGCCCGCTGGATCAACTCGCTTTTCGTGACACCCTCGGCCGACGAGATCGCGTCCACCTGCGCGCCAATCTCGTCGGTCAAAGTCACGGGGATCACTTCGCTCATCTGAATCCTCCTTGCTGACTCAATCTAATACGTACACCGCGTGTGGTGGGAGTCATATCGAGTTGACCTGGATGCTCAACCAGCATCTGCCCTAACAGCATCGCCAAAGTGTGACGAAGCCGATTCCGGCTACTGCTGGATGTAGTAGTGCGGGTAGAAGCCGCCGCGCACCTGCACCGTCTGGTTGGGGTCGGCGGGGAGGTAGGCGGTGGCGTCGAGCGTGCCGCGGAAGGCTCCGTCGGTGGCGCTGGCGATGGTGGCGGTGCCGTCGCGGAAACGGTAAAAGGCGCCGCGGTACGTCACCCCGCCGGCCACCGAGTCGCGCTGCACGGTGCGGTCGTACACCCGGTACGTGCCGGGGACGAGCGGGAAGCCGCCCACGTTCAGGTTCTTGGTCAACCCGCCCGCGCCCGTGATGTCGTCGTAGTAGAACTGCACACCGAACTGGGTGCCGTCGGCCGAGCCCTCGATGGTGTCGTTCACCGCGCCGCTCAGGACGAGCTGGAAGCGGTCGGGGAGCACCTCGGTGGTGTAGCGGCGCGCGCCGAAGGTCCCGTCGGGCCCCGAGTGCGTGGGAAGCCAGTCCGCGCCCGTCACCGTGCCGCTCATGCTGTCGCCGGAGACGGCGGCGGTGTGCACCAGCCGCGATCCCCACGCGTCCAGCGTGAAGGTGATGCTGTCGCCATCCACGCGCCCGCTCAGGGTGATGGACGGATCCGCGGGGAGCTCGAAGATGCCGAACGGAGAGTAGCACCCCGCGGCAAGCGGCGGCACGGTGGCCGTGACGGTGGAGCCGTCCTGCCGCACGCGCAGGACCGCGTTGATGGTGCAGTAGCCCACCTGCCCGCGGTACAGCCACTTGCCCGCCACGGCCGCGTCGCGCGGGGCGGTGCCGGAGTCGCAGCCGGCCAGCGCCAGCAGGCCGATCAGGAGAAACGCGTCGCGCATCGGGAGATGAAGACGAAAGTGAGACGAATCCTATCAAATCTGTAGAAACATATGTCGCTCTGCAACTCGATTCGTCCTTACTGCCCGATCATCCGCTCGACCAGCTCGGCGCCGCGCAAAGCCGCGCCGAGACGCGCCTGGACGTAGGCGCGCGCGAGGGTGCCGGCGCGCGCGCGGACCTCGTACACGTCCGCCACTCCGCCGAGGATGCGCTCGAGGTCGGCCGCGCCCGTGGCCTCGAACGCGCCGCCGGCGGCGACCAGCTCGCCGGCCTCGCGCGCGTTGGCGTGGTGCGGGCCGAAGAGCACGGGCGCGCCGAACGCCGCCGGCTCCAGCACCGAGTGCAGTCCCGCCGCGCCGAATCCGCCGCCCACGTACGCCACGTCCGCCAGCGCGTACAGATCCCCCAGCACCCCCACGCGGTCGACGATCACCACGGCCGGGATCGCGTGCGCGTCGAGCGCCGACAGCCGTGCGTGCGCGAGCCCGAGCGCATCCAGCCGCTTCTCGGAGGACGAGAGATGCGCGTCGGTCGGCTCGTGTGGGACGAGGATCAGCCGCATCCCCCCACCCCGCCCGCGCAGCGCCGCGACGGCGGGAAGGAGGTGCTTCTCGTCCTCCGGCCACGTCGACCCGGCAACGAGCGTGATCCCGTCGAACTTCGCGAACGGCGCCAGCAGCGGCGACGCGCGGTCGGCGGCGTGCGCGCGCTGCCACACCTGGTCGAAGCGCGCGTCGCCCATCACGCTGCGCCGTTCCGGGGGGACGCCGAGGCGCCCGAACCGCTCCGCGTCCTCGCCCGAGATCGCGGCGACGGCGTCGAGGCGGGCGTATGCGGGGGCGAGAAGCGCGCGCGCCGGCCCGCGCAGGCGCCCGGCGCGCGCGGGAAGGGTGGCGCTCAGCAGCAGCATCCGCACGCCGCGCGCGGCCGCCTCGCGCGTGAGCACGGGCCACACGTCGTACTTGGAGAACGCGAGGACGGCGGGCCTGAGCGCATCCAGCGCCCGCCGCACGTCGTCCGCCGCGTCGAGGGGGAGGTAGTCGGCGAAGTCGGCGCCGACCGTCTGCGCGAACGCCTCGGCGGAGGGGGAGAAGAAGGTGTAGGCGACCTGCGCGTCCGGTCGGCGGGCGCGGAACGCCTGGATCACGGCGCGCGCCTGGTGCCCCTCGCCGACGCTGGGCGCATGGAACCAGGCCAGCGGCCGCGCGGGATCGCGGTGCTCGCGCGCCCACGCCTCCATGCGCTCCACCACGCCGCCGCGCCCGCGAATCCCGCGCGCGAGCTTGCCCTCGCCGCGCGCGAGGAGCGGCAGCGCGGGACGCAGCGCACGCACCCCCGCAGCGTAGACGGACTCGAGGATCGGCATGCGCGGGAAGCTATCGCGGGGAGTGCCAAAGTGCGAAGGTGCGAGAGTGCGAAGGTGCGAAGGTGCGAAGGTGCGAAGGTGCGAAGGTGCGAAGGTGCGAAGGTGCGAAGGTGCGAGAGTAACCCGTGGCGGCCGAGGAGTCATCATCATCATCATCCACTTTCGCACTCTCGCACCCTCGCACTTCATCCCCCGATCCGCTCCACCCACCGCCCCGCCAGCGCCTCCAGCTCGCCGTGGATGCGGCCGTTGCTGGCGAGGATGCGCCCCGTCGCCAGCGGCGGCTCCGCGTCTCCCGGCCAGCCGGTGATGCGGCCGCCGGCCTCGGTGACGAGCAGGATCCCCGCGGCCACGTCCCACGGCGCCAGCCCGATCTCGAAGAATCCCTCCACGCGCCCAGCGGCGGTGAACGCCAGGTCCAGCGCGGCGCTCCCCGCGCGCCGCACGTCCTGCGTCCGCCGCACCGCGTCGGCCACCAAGAGCATGTACTGGTCGAGATCTCCCTTCCCCTGCTTGAACGGGAACCCCGTGGCCAGCAGCGAGCGCCCGAACTCGGCGACGGCGCTGACGCGCATCGGGTGGCCGTTCACGAACGCGCCGCCGCCGCGCACAGCGTGGAAGGTCTCCCCCAGCACCGGCGCGGCCACTACGCCCACCGCCGGCCCCTCGTCGTCCACCAGCGCGATGCTGACGGCGACGAAGGGATGGCCATGGACGAAGTTGGTGGTGCCGTCCACCGGATCGACGATCCACCGTCTCCCCCGGGTGACGGCGGCCGACGCGGACTCCTCGCCGACGACCGCGTCGGCGGGGAAGCGCGCGCGGAGGCGGGAGAGGATGAGCCGCTCGGCCGCTTCGTCCACCTCGGTGACGAGATCGGCGCGCTGCTTCTCTCGCACGCGGTCCGCTCCGGTGCGCGCGGCGATCAGCGCGCCCGCGGCGGCGGCCGCGTCGAGCGCGGCGGCCAGCTCGTCACGGAAGAGCGACCCGCTGGTCACGGAACTTGCTGTGGGGACGGAACTTTGAGGGGACATGCGCGGTAGCCGTGGCCCGGTGCGGCGGCGCGCGCCCGCGTGGCGGCGCCCGCAAGGCCGGAGACGATGCGCTCTGGCGGCGGGTGGCGCAATATGGCGGGACGCGCGCCACGAGCGTATGATGGGCGCGCTTTCCGCGCATACCCCCGCAGAGCGCCGCTCTGAATCCGCGCCGGATTCGCGCGGTCCCAGGCAGCAACGAAACGGCCGGCGCCCGCCCATTCCGCGGCCCGGCGGCACACCTTCACCCCGAGCACCCCATGGCAAGCAAGCCTCCCCGGGAGTACTCCGCCGGATCGGCGTCGGCCGTGGCCGAGCGGCAGGCGGCCTACGTTCCCCCGCGCCCGCCGTCGGACGACCGGTCGTTCTTCGGCCATCCGCAGGGCCTCTCCACGCTCTTCTTCACGGAGATGTGGGAGCGGTTCTCGTACTACGGGCTGCGCCCGCTGCTGGTGCTGTTCATGGCCGCGGCGCTGGCCCAGGGCGGCTTCGGGTTCGACCGCGGGCAGGCCTCGGCCATCGTGGGGATCTACGGCGCCTGCGTGTACCTGGCCTCGCTCCCCGGCGGGTGGATCGCCGACCGGCTGCTGGGCCTCCGCCGGGCGATCATGACCGGGGCGGTGCTCATCACCTCGGGGCACCTGTCCATCGGCCTCTCCGGCTTCGCGGGGCAGGGGACGGCGGGGAAGGCGTTCTTCTTCCTGGGCCTGATCCTGATCGTGTTCGGCACCGGCCTGCTCAAGCCGAACATCTCGGCCATCGTGGGCGACCTGTACCCCGAGGGCGGCGCGCGGCGCGACGCGGGCTTCTCGATCTTCTACATGGGGATCAATCTGGGCGCCTTCGCGGGGCAGCTGATCACCGGCTTCCTGGGCGAGAAGGTGGGATGGCACCTGGGCTTCGGCGCGGCCGGCGTGGGGATGTTCTTCGGGCTGATGTGGTTCACGCTGCGCTCGCGCGCCACCCTGGGCGACATCGGCACCGAGCCCACGCGCCACCCCGACCCGGTGGTGCAGGCGCGCCAGGAGCGCACGGTCAAGCTCGCGGTGGCCGCGGTGGTGGGCGTGGTGGCGCTCGTGTTCGCGCTTGGGATCACCGGCGTGTACGTGCCCGACGCGCAGGCCATCGGCAAGAACATGGCGTACGTGCTGGTGGGGCTTGCGCTGGCCTTCTTCGCCTACGTGTTCGCCTTCGGCGGGCTGAACGGCAGCGAGAAGCGGCGCGTGGCGGTGATCGTGGTGCTGTTCCTGTTCGCCGCCATCTTCTGGAGCGCGTTCGAGCAGGCGCCCACCTCGCTGAACCTGTTCGCCAAGGACTTCACCGACCGCAACATCGCCGGGTTCGAGGTGCCGGCCACCTGGTTCCAGTCCATCAACTCGGCCTTCATCATCCTGCTGGCGCCGGCGTTCGCCGCGCTCTGGGTGTCGCTGGCCCGCCGCCGCGGCGACCTGTCGAGCCCGGCCAAGTTCGCGCTGGGGCTGGCCTTCGCCGGCGTGGGCTTCGCGCTGATGATCCCCGCAGCCAACGCGGTGGTGGGGAGCAACGGCGCGCTGAAGGTGTCGGCGATGTGGCTGGTGGGAAGCTACTTCTTCCAGACCGTGGGCGAGCTCTGCCTGAGCCCGGTGGGCCTGTCGTCGATGACCAAGCTGTCGCCGCGCAAGTACGTGGGGCAGATGATGGGGATCTGGTTCCTGGCCTCGGCGGTCGGCAACCTGATCGGCGGGCTGGTGGGCGGGCACGTGGACCCGGAGAAGCTCGAGGCGATGCCGGGGCTGTTCACCTACACCACCGCCGGCCTGTTCGGCGCGGCGGTGATCCTGGGGCTGCTGGTCATCCCCATCCGCAGGATGATGGCGGACGTGCCGCACCAGACCGGGGAGCGCGCCGCGCACTGACCGCGGGCTCCAGATCGACGGACGCAGGGGCGCGCCGCGGCGGCGCGCCCCTGCTCCTTTTCCGGCACGCAACCCGCATGGGCGGCGGGTAAAGCGCGTGCGAACGACAAAGCTCCAACCCGGCAGATAAAGAAGGGAAACCGCGATGACGGACGATGAGATCGCCGAGCAGCTGAAGGGACGCGGCCTGGAGGAAGACTACGTCCGCGAGCTGCTGGCCAGCCTGGGCTACGACCCCGCCGACGGCCTGACCGAGGCAGCCGTGCACGCCCTCGACACCGCCAGCATGGACCAGCGCCGCAAGGCCGCCATGCGCACCCTGCGCCTGGGAAGCTGTAGCGGCGGCGGCGCTCAGTAGTCGGTCACCGGGTCGCCGTCGGACAGGCGCGTCCACCCCTTCACCACGCGGTGGGCGAACCACGCCGCCATGGCGGCCAGGGCCAGCATCCCGGGAAGGCGGCCGATCAGGCCGGCACCGAGCAGCGCGGTTCCCATCGAGCCCAGGATCATGGCCACGATCCCCATCCCGAAGGTCTTCCAGAAGGTCTCGATCTGCCACTCGTAGTGGGTTTCCAGCCAGGTGCCGCGCGCCTCGCGCCGGTGCGCGTACGCCACCATCACCCCGAAGATCGAGCTGCACCCGCACACCATCGACACCGCCTGCAGGATGTAGCCCAGGCGCGCGTTCTTTTGCAGCGCCTCGATGGCCGCGGAGGGCGGGAGCGTGATCCGCCACCCGCAGAGCGCGCACTGCCCCGCCACGGCCAGGCGGCTGCCGCAGAACGGGCACTCCAGCGTCTCCGCGCCCTCCGCCTCGCCCGCCGGCGTGGGCGTCTCGGTGACGGGGACGAGCTCCGTCGGCTCCATCCCCTCGAGCGGATTCGGCCGAGGGGCGGATTGGTCGTCGAGCCGTGCGGGCTTCTCGCGGGGATCCATCGGCGGGTGGGGGAGGCGCGGGGCGGGAGAAGCGGACCGGCGGGTCAGCGTAGGATACGGATCGGGCGCAGAAAGCGTCAATGCCGACGGATTTCGATCACGGCTCCCGCCGGGTCCTACCCGATCCGGAAATCTCGACGAGGGGATCGACGATCTTGTTTCTCACATCCACCCGCCACACCGGCGCACGAGCGACCCGTACCCACGGCAGATGTGCCGCCGGCCGGATCGGCTGCCCGTCTTCCCGGGTGATATCGGTTCGATGCCTGTTCAGCTGCCGTTCGACGGCGGTTGACGAAGGGTGACCGGTCCCGGGGCAGGCGCGCGGACGTGTGGGGAGGCGGCACTGCGGACGGCGGCGTGGATCGGGGGGAGAGGCACAGAGTTCGTGTCTGAGCTCCACGTCCCGCCCCGGCTACCGGATCACTGTCGGTTGTGCCCATGAAGAGGGGCAAGCCGTGCGCCCGCGACCCGGCGATCATCCCCGCTCACAAAAAGCCGCATCGCGACAGGAATCCCGCCGCTTTCGCCATCTCCCAACCGCCGAACGCCTATGTTGCCTGCGGTAACACTCCGTCTCCCGCGGTGACGATCCCAGTGCTCTCGACAGCTGGCGGGTAGCGCGCACTCCGGTTCGGCCATTAAGGTTCGGGTGCCGGCCACCCATCTGGAGCCTGATGATTCCACGCCTGTTCATCCTCGCGTTGAGCGACTCCTTCTCCACGCTCTGGCCCACGCTGGCGGAGACGCTGGACGCGGACGCCGTCGTCGAGCGCGCGCCCGCCGCCGAAGCGCTGGCGCAGGCCGCGGCGCTGGTGGTCTCCGCCGCCGGCTGCGAGCGGCAGGCGGCACTGGCGCTCGCCGAGCTCCCCGCGGGATCTCCCGCCGCGGCGGTGGTCGGCGCGTGCACCGAGTATCGCGCCGTGCTGGAGGTGATCCGCGCCGGCGCGGCCGACTACTTCGCGCTTCCCGACGACCTTCCCGCGCTGCGCGCCTGGCTGCAGCAGCGGGTGGAGGCCGCGCGCGCCGAGGCGTCCGCCCGCGCGCAGGCCGAGGAGGAGCGCCGGCACTACGACTTCTCGCGGATGCTGGGGAACAGCCCGGCGCTGCGCGAGGTGCTGGACCGCGCCGCGCGGGTGATCCCCGCCGGCTCGGCCACCGTGCTGATCACCGGCGAGACGGGGACGGGAAAGGACCTGCTGGCACAGACCATCCACTACAACGGACCGCGCGCCGGCAAGCCGTTCGTGGAGCTGAACTGCGCGGCGGTGCCGGCCAGCCTGCTCGAGGCGGAGCTGTTCGGCTACGAGCGCGGCGCCTTCACCGACGCGCGCCACCCCAAGCCCGGGCTGTTCGAGGTGGCCAACGGCGGCACGCTCTTCCTCGACGAGATCGGCGACCTTCCGCTGGAGCTGCAGGTGAAGCTGCTGCGCGTGCTGGAGACGAAGACGACGCGGCGGCTCGGGAGCGTCGCCTCGATGCCGCTGGACGTGCGTATCCTGGCCGCCACGCACGTGGACCTGAACGCCCGCGTCCGCGACGGCGCCTTCCGCCGCGACCTGTTCTACCGCCTGAACGTGGTGCCGTTGCGCCTGCCCCCGCTCCGCGAGCGCGGCGACGACGTGGAGCTGCTGGCCGAGCACTTCGCCCGCCGCTTCTCCGAGGAGTACGGGATGCCCTTCCGCGGCCTGAGCGCCGAGGTCCGCGCGCATCTCCGCCGCCACCCCTGGCCCGGCAACATCCGCGAACTGCGCAACGCCGTCGAGCGCGCCGTCATCCTCGGCCAGGGCACCGTCCACGCCGAACATCTGGCCCTCGGTGACGAGGGCGTGGATGCCGCGCGCGGCGTTCTCCCCTTCCCCGCAACGCTCGCGCAGATCGAAGTGGCGGCAGCGCGCGCCGCGGTGGAGGCGTGCGGTGGCAACAAGACCAGGGCTGCGGGGATGCTGGGAATCAGCCGCAAGGGGCTGTACGCCCTGCTGGGCCCGAACCGTGGGGTGCGCGGATGAGTGCTTCCTCCGCCGCCGAGCGGCTGGACCGCCGCACCCTGCTCCTGCTCCGGGCGTGGGATCTTGAGCACCAGGCGAAGACGGAGGAGCTCCGGGCGATGCTCGAAGCACTTCCCCGCGAGGAGGTGCTGGACGAGCCCGAGCTCGGCGTGCTCCTGCTCAATGGGTACCTCTATACCTTCGAGACAGAGGCGGCGCGGGCGCTGGTGCGCGAGCTCACGCCGGTGTTCGAGGATCGCGGGAACGACCGGCTGCACCGGCGCTTCGTCAACTTCCAGGGCATCCTCGCGATGCGCCAGAGCTCCTTCGCCGAGGCGGAGACCCTGTTCCGCCGCGTGGAGTGGATGTCGAACCTGGCAAAGGACGATGCCACGCTATCGTTCGCGTTCGCCAACCTCGGCCACGTGGAGCTGCTGCGTTTCCGCGGAGCCGAGGCGCTCCCGCACTATGCGCGCGCGCTCATGCTCGCCCGTGCGCAGCGGAGCTCGCGGGTGATCTCGACCATCTTCTGGGGAACAGCGCGGACGTACAGCGACCTGGAGATGTATCCCGAGGCCCAGCGCGACTTCGAGACCGCGCGGCGGCACCAGCGCAACGTGCACGAGACGGCTTTCCTGGATATCAGCGAGGCGACCATGCTGGCGCAGAGCGGAAGACTGGAAGCCGCCGCTCGCCTCGCGCACCGCGCGAAGGCGTTCTTCGAGAGCCGGAGCCAGCGGATCGGTGTCGCACCTGCCTCGATGGTCCTGGCGAGGGTCGCCGCGAGCTCGGGAGCCCTGGAGAGCGCGCGGACCGAGCTGGAGCATGCCCGTCAGGCCTTCACGGGCACGGATCTGCTGATGGGTGCCGAGATCGAGGAGGAGCGGGCGGTGATCGCGGCGCTTTCCGGCGACGAGACGACGCGGGCAGAGGCGGAGGAGCGCGCGGCGGAGATCTACATCTCGATCGAGAGCCCGGGGCGCGCCGAGCGGATGCGGCGCAGGGTCACGCTCGCCCGCTCATCTGGTTGAGCGCCATCGCCATCAGCCCGCTACCGAAGCCTGGCCGCGAGCAGGGCGCGAAGCCTCCGCACCTCCTCCAGCAGCCGCGGCAAGTCATGGCGCGCATGGGCGATGAAGTCGTAGTCCGCGGGAGTGGCGCCGGAGAGCTCGATGTCGTCGTTGCGGGCGTCGGCAGGGCCGGCCATGAGAAAACTGCTCCCGCTCGTGTGGTCGCGCCCTTCGATCATCGGACGCCATGGGCCTGAAGACGCCCGGGCGCAGCGCGATTCGATCTCGGCGAGTTCCGCTTCGGTCATCTCCGGCACGCGATTCACCTCCTCCAGTTGCTATCCGCCCGCGACGATGTAGCGGGCGAACTTCAGGTATTCGTTGAAGTACGCCACCATCCCCGCCTCGGTGCGCCACCAGTTCGTCTCGTCGTAGCCGCGGGCGGGGGTGCCGTACATCATCACCTCGACGTCGATCCCCTTCAGGCCGCGGCGGAGAGCCCGGCGCGCGCGGCGGGTGTGGTAGTCGGTGGTGACGACGATCACCCGGCGCGCGCCCGTGCGGCGAAGCCAGGCGCGCAGCACGGCCACGTCGTCCGTCGTGCTCGCCGTCCCGCCCGGCATCGGCAGCACGGCGACGGCGGAATCGGGGACGCCCTCGCGGTGCAGCACGCCGGTGAAGAGCTCGGTCTGCGTGGGCACCATCCCCATCGCGGCCAGGCGGCCCGTCTCCATTCCCGGCACCAGCACGCGCGGCGCCCACCCGCGGCGGTAGAGCGCGGCCGCGGCGAACGGGCGCACGTCCGGATCTCCCCCGAAGACGAAGATCGCGTCGGCGCGCTGCAGCCGGTCGTGCACGGTGAGGAAGCGCGCCACGCCGGTGAGGATCGGCGCGCGCAGCAGCCACATCCCCCCGAGCAGGACGGCGAGCGTGGCGAACGCGACGAGAAGCTTCCGCCCACGGCGGCGACGCCGCACGGGAGGCGCATCTCCAGCCGGGACATCATCCGCAGCCGGAGATCGCCGGTTTTGCTTGACAGGCCAAGGGACGCGCATGTACACCTGTGTTCCTGACTCCCTCACCCGATCGGCATGTTCCACTACGATCCGTCAGACCCCACGCCGGCCGACGTGCAGCTGGTGCGCACGATCCGCTCCGCCATCGGCGCGGGGCTGCTGGACCCGGAGCAGCCGCTGCCCACGGTGCGGCAGCTGGCCGTGGAGCTGAAGGTAGGCGCCAACGCCGTCGCGCGCGCCTACGCCGAGCTGGTGCGGCAGGGGGTGCTTGCAACCCGCCCTGGGGTGGGGCACGTAGTGAAGGCGTCGCCCGGCGAGATCCGCGGCGAGGAGCTGCTGGCCGAGCTGGCCGCGCTCGAGGACACCTTCCTGCGCGAGGCAAGCGCGCTGGGATTCTCGCTGGACGACGTGATCATTCACCTGGACAGCCGACGAAGGAGCGAATCCTCCGATGCCGCCTAGAACCGACCTGGTCCCCGGCACCACCAACCTTCCCGCCCTTCCCACCCAGCGCTCGTCGGGCGGAGGGCTGAACTTCCTGGCCACGCTGGGGCTGCTGATCCCCACCGCCATGGGCGCGGCCGCCACGGTGGTGGCGCACAGCCCCATCGGCATCATCGCCGGCGCGGCGGTGGGGCTGTTCGCCAGCATGGCGCCCAAGATCGGCCGGCAGTGGGAGCGCGCCGTGGTGCTGCGGATGGGGCGCTACGTGGGGCTGCGCGGCCCCGGCGTGTTCACCATCGTGCCGTTCGTGGACAACATCGCCGCGTGGATCGACCAGCGCACCATCACCACCAGCTTCAGCGCCGAGCAGACGCTGACGGCCGACACGGTGCCCGTGAACGTGGACGCGGTGCTGTTCTGGACCGTGCACGACCCCGAGAAGGCGGCGCTCGAGGTGCAGGACTACGTGCAGGCGGTGAGCTGGGCGGCGCAGACGGCGCTGCGCGACATCATCGGCCGCACCAGCCTGACCGAGCTGCTGCGCGGCCGCGAGCGCATCGAGGCCGAGCTGCAGGCGCTGATCGACCAGCGCTCCACGCCGTGGGGGGTGACGGTGCACAGCGTGGAGATGCGCGACGTGGTGATCCCCGCCGCGCTGCAGGACGCCATGAGCCGCGAGGCGCAGGCCGCGCGCGAGAAGCAGGCGCGCATCATCCTGGGCCAGGCCGAGGTGGAGATCGCGCACCTGTTCGCCGAGGCCTCGAAGTCGTACGAGGAGAACCCCACCGCGCTGCAGCTGCGGCAGATGAACATCCTCTACGAGGGGCTGAAGCAGAAGGGCGGGATGATGGTGATCCCCAGCAGCATCGTGGACTCGATGGGCGCTAGCGGCGTGCTGGCCACCGCCGCGCTGGCCAAGCGGCAGGAGGACGAGGAGGCCAGGCCGCCCGCCCTCCCGCCCGGCACCGACCCGTTCAGCGGGCAAGGGTGAGGGAGACGGCTGGTCCCGAACTGTAGCGGGGCGCCCCAGCCTGGAGGCGCCCCGCTTGTTCAACGATTGAACATGTCGGCCAATTTGCTCAGCCGTCGACGTGCACGCTGAGTGGATGGCCATTCGACCGAATGGTCCAGTTCGAACCCACGCTCCGGCTCAGCACGGATCCACCAGACAGCGGATCGCGCCGTCGAGCCTGAGCCAGGGAGCCTGTCACCTGACTGAGCAGTTCGCGCTTTGTCTGCGCGAGAGTATCGATCTGCGCCTTGTAGCGTCCCTGCCGCACAATCAGATCGGCAGTCAGCCGGGCGATGTATTCACGCTTGCTCATCTGCTTCCCCTGTCTCATCGGTCTCTGCGACCAGAGCGGCAATGAAATCGCCGGTTCATAGAGTCGGATTGGAGAGAGTCGCCCCTTTCGACCCGGCCTGAATCGCGCGATACCGGGCGGTAGTGCAGCAGACGGGACGGCTCTATTCTGGCGACGCACAAACGTACAAACGTACGCCAAGCGTCACAAGTGTACACCGATAGCAGATTGGATCCCGTTCGAAGAATTCAGGTCACGCAACGTAGCAGCCAGCCATCCCCCTCCAGCACCACCTCGGACAACTCAGACGGCGTGCCCGGCTCGTCGCGGTCGACGACGACGAGGGCGCGGTGGGGCTCGAGCGGGAGGATGCCTTCGATCTTGCCGGCGTAGCGGCGGCCATCCCCGTCCTTCGCCTCGCACCAGCGCGCCTCGTCGCCGCGGATGATGCCGATGGCGCTGCCGGCGACGGGGCCGTCGCGCGTGGCGTCGGGCGAGTCCTCGGCGGTGGCGGTGTAGAGGATCGCGTCGCCGAGCACGGCCGCGTCGGTGAAGGTCAGCGGGAAGCCGGCGATCTCGCCCAGCTCGTACTGCACGACGCCGCGCGGCACGGGCGGCGGTAGCGTGGGGTCGCGGAGGGAGGCGAGGAGCGTGGCAAGATCCAGGTCGCAGGTGGCGTTCACACCGCGGAGATCGCCGCGCGGCGCGCCGTTGCCGCGGTTGAAGAGCCGCAGCGTGCCGCGGAAGATCGCCGCGCCCTCGACGTTCAGCTCGCTCCCGGCGAACGCCGTCTCCGCGCGCAGGCGGGCGTAGAGCTCGGAGGCGTCCACGATCTCGAGCTCCGGCTCGGGAGAGTCCAGTCCGCGGACGAGGACGATCCGCTCGCGCAGCGGGGTGGAGCCGGAGCCGAACGCGGCCAGCATCTCCCCCTCTCCATCCCGCAGCACCACGCAGCTCTCTAGGTCCAGCTTGAAGCGCTTGTTGCCGCGCTCGTCGTCGAACTGGCGCGCGCCGCCCTCGCCCGCGGGGAGCGTCACCGCCGTCGCGAGGCCGGTCGCCGGGTCGACGAGGGCGATGAAGTTGGCGTCGTCCTGCACCACCGCGATCCGTCCGCCGACGCGCACGATCCCCGACGCCGCGCGCACGTGCGCCGGGCGGTCGAACGCCGCGTCCGCGCCGTCGGCGTAGCGCAGCGGCACCGTGCGCACGACGCGCGCGGCGAGTGTGGGATCGAATCGAGCGCGGCGGGTCTGCGTCATCGGCATCGCGGGAGGGGGACGCGGAAAGCTACCGCCCTCGTCGCGCGCCCGCACCGCCCCATATCCCCCGATCATTATCCGCCCAAAACTCTTGCATCGCTACCCGTAGCGGCGTTACGTGCGCATCACCCTTTCCGATCCGCTGAGTCTGGCAGCCACAGGAGGACGGCGATGAAAAAGCTGAGGCTGGACGCCGAGTCGCTGGCGGTGGAAACGTTCGAAGCGGCGTCGGCGCTCCTTTCGCGCGCCACCGTGCGCGCGGCGCAGGACGCGTTCGGCGTGGTGGTGGCCGGCACGCTGGCGGTGGACGGCACCGTGTGCGACCCCGGCACCGACACCTGCCCCACCAACCCGACCTGCCCCGGCCAGTTCACCTGCGATCCGTCGTGCGGGAAGATCTGCACGCCGACGTGCCCGCCGCAGCCGGAGTGACCGGCCGCTGAACCTTCCACCGACAGGGAGGCGGAGATGGAGAAGATCAGGCTGGTCTCGACCAGCTCGAGGTGGAGTCGTTCGACGCGGAGGGCGGCGTGGTCGCCCAGGAGCGGCCGACCAACAGCGAGCCGTCGCTCTGCCGCACCTGCGAGGGCGACCGCACCTGCTTCACCATCAACTGCTGCTGAGGAGGGCCCGTGGCCAAGCTGACCCTGAAGGTCGAGAAGCTCGCGGTGGAGTCGTTCGAGACGCTCGACGGCGCGCGCGGCGCGGGAACGGTGCGCGCGCACGAGGACAGAACGGAATGGCAGGATTCCACCTGCGCCACGGATTGTTTTCCCGGCAGCGACTGGGACTCCTGTCTCTCATGCAACGACCCCACGTGCCGGTCGGTGGACTGCCCCTGACGTCGGTTTCCACCAGCGAAGACGCGGACGGGCGGGAGATGTGGCTCCCGCCCGTCCATTGAGACCCCGTTGAACCTCAGGAGCCTGCCATGAAGAAGCTGAGCCTGCGGATCGAGGAGCTGAGCGTGGACTCGTTCGCCGTCCCCGCAAACCACGAGACGGAGGGAACGGTGCGGGGCTACGACAGCGCGAGCGAGGACGTTACCTGTTCTCCGACCTCGCCCTACATCTGCACGAAGCTGTGCACGCGGTACATCAGCTGCGGCGCGTACACCTGCTAGTCTCGGGTGGGATGATAAAAGAGCGGGAGCCGCGGACACGGACCGCGGCTCCCGCTCTCGTTCCGTATCGCAGCGATGCTACAGCACCGCGCGAAGCCCGGTGATCTGCTCGGCGACGGCCTCGGGCGCGGTGCCGCCGATGCCGGCGCGGGCGGACAGCGCCTCCTCGGCCGAGAAGAGCGCGTGGAAGTCCGCGCCCTCGAACTCCGGCGACAGGTGCGTGAAGAAGCGCGCATCCAGCTCGTCGAGCCCGCACCCCAGCTCCTCGGCCGCGCGGACCAGGCGGCCGACGATGCCGTGCGCCTCGCGGAAGGGGACGCCGCGCTTCACCAGGAAGTCGGCGAGATCCGTGGCCAGCATGCCGGCGTCGACGGCATCGCGGCAGCGCCCGGCGTCGATCTCCATCGTCCGCACGCTGCCGGCGACTGCGGGAAGGAGCGACTCCAGGGTGTCGAAGGCGTCGAAGAGCGCCGCCTTGTCTTCCTGCAGGTCCTTGTTGTAGCCCGACGGCAGCCCCTTCAGCGTCGCCAGGATCCCCGTCAGCCCGCCGATCAGCCGGCCGGCCTTGCCGCGCGCCAGCTCCATCGCGTCGGGATTGCGCTTCTGCGGCATCAGCGACGAGCCGGTGCTGAAGCGGTCCGACATCTTCACGAACCCCCACTCGGCGCTGGAGAAGAGGACCAGGTCCTCCGCCAGCCGTGAGAGGTGCACCCCCACCATCGCCGCTACGAACAGGAGCTCGGCCGTCCAGTCCCGATCCGCCACCGCGTCCATCGAGTTGGGGGAGACGGAATGGAAGCCCAGCGTCTCCTTCAGCAGCACGCGGTCGACCGGGAACGGGCACCCGGCGATCGCCCCCGAGCCCAGCGGGAGCACGGCCACCCGCTCGCGTGCCTGCGCCAGCCGCTCGCGGTCGCGCGCGAGGGGCCATGCGTGCGAAAGGAGCCAGTGCGCGGCGGAGACCGGCTGCGCGCGCTGGAGATGGGTGTAGCTGGGCATCACCGTGTCGCGGTGCGCCTCGGCCTGCTCCAGCAACGCGCGCTGCACGTCGCGCAGGAGCGTGTCGAGCCGCGAGACGGCGGCGCACGCCCAGAGGCGCGAATCCGTGGCCACCTGGTCGTTGCGCGAGCGACCCGTATGGAGCTTTCCCGCGACGTCGCCCGCCTCCTCGTACAGCAGGCGCTCGACGAGGGAGTGGATGTCCTCGTCGGGCGCGCCGGCCCACTCCGCCTCGGTCCACTGCTCCAGCCGCGCGCCCACGCGGTCGAGCCCGGCGTTCAGCGCCAGCCACTCGTCGTGCGAGATGACGCCGGCGTCGAAGATGGCCTCGGCCCACGCCTGGCTCCCGGCCACGTCCTCGCGCCAGAGGCGGTGGTCCACCGGAAGCGAGCGGTTCAGCCGATCCATCTCCACCGACGGCTCGGCGGAGAAGCGGCCGCCCCACAGGCGCGCGGTCGAAGCCTCGGGGCCCGTCTCGAGCTGGAGCGCGGCATCGGTCATGGCATCCTTCCCTTCGGATACGCGTCGTGCGGCCGGCGGGGAAAAGTGGCCCATCCGGCGAGTTGTGCATTTCCAGACACTTAGTTACGATCACTTCCGTCCCGCAGCCCATCCGTCCATCCCCTCAGGAGAGCCGATGCAGAAGCTCAACCTCGACGGGCTGAAGGTCGACAGCTTCGCCACCACCAGCGAGGCCGCCGGCATCCGCGGCACCGTGGCGGCGCGCGAGAACACCAATCCTCCCACGTGCCCGGACAGCTGGGGCGGCACCTGCTGGCTCACCTGCTGGGACACCTGCCCGTGCACCGATTTCGTCGACTGCTCCGAGGTGGAAGCCCCATGAAGAAGCTGAGGCTGGACCACTTGGCGGTGGAGAGCTTCGCCACGATCGCACGGGCCGGCGGCATCCGCGGCACGGTCGTCGGCCGCGTGGACACGAGCCCCGCCGCCTGCCCGAACACGGATCCGCCGTACTGCCCCGACAGCTGGGGCGGGACCTGCTGGATCAGCTGCTGGGACACCTGCCCGTGCACCGGCGGTCCCGACTGCGCCTGACACCGCCTCCCACGGAGGAAACGATGCGCAAGCTCCGCCTGGACGCGCTCGAGATCACCAGCTTCGCCACCACCACCCGGTCCATCCCCGCAAGGACCACCGGCAGCCCCGCATGTCCCATCAGCTACGGCGGCACCTGCTGGGTCACCTGCTGGGAGACCTGCTACTGCGAGACCGTGTTCGAGTGCTGAGCACGGGGAGTGCGCCCGATCGGGTCGCACTCCGCGCCGCTCCTCCACCACGAGCAACCAGGAGAGGCCCCGATGAAGAAGCTCACCCTCGATGCGCTGGCCGTGACCAGCTTCGCGACCACGGCCGCGGGACCCGGCATGCGCGGGACCGTGAACGGCCGGGAAGCCGCAGCGGCCACGCTGAGCAACTGTCCCGCGAGTTGGAACGGCACCTGTTACATCACCTGCGGGAACACCTGCCCGTGCACGACCGATCCTCGCTGCCCCTAATCGCACCGGCGCGATCAGTGCCTCCCCCAAACCGAAAGGAACAGACCGATGCCGCTCAAGCTCGAAACGCTCGTGGTCGAGTCGTTCGCCACCGCGCCGTCCCTGCAGTCGCTGCAAGTGACCCTCGACACGGTGAGGCAGTGCATCGCCTCGCACCGCATCACCTGCGAGATCAGCTGCAACGGGACCTGCTGAGTCTCCCATTGCCACGCGATCCGCTGCGACCGCGTGCAGCCGGCGGCGCGGGCTCCCGGGGTGGGAGCCCGCGTCGCGCCGATTCTCAGTCCGCCGCCAGGTCGGTGACCAGCGCGGGGGTGCGCTCCTGCTCCTTCAGCGCGCCGACCCGCATCGGCAGGGCGAAGAGGCGGATGAAGCCCGCCGCATCGGCCTGGTCGTAGACGTCGTCCTCGCCGAAGGTGACGAAGCGCTCGTCGTAAAGCGAGAAGGGGCTGGTCCGCCCGGCGATGCTGGAGGTGCCGCGGTACAGCTTCAGCCGCACGTCGCCGGTCACGCGCTGCTGGGTGACGTCGACCAGCGCGTCCATCGCCTGCCGCTCCGTGGTCCACCAGCGCCCTTCGTAGACGAGATCGGCGTAGCGCGGCGCGATGGCGTCCTTCAGCGCCAGCGTGCGGCGGTCCATCACCAGCTGCTCGAGCTCGCTGTGCGCCTGGTAGAGGAGGGAGCCGCCGGGCGTCTCGTAGATCCCGCGCGACTTCATCCCCACCATGCGGTCCTCCACCAGGTCCACGCGGCCGACGCCGTGCAGCCCGCCGATCTCGTTCAGCCGCTCCAGCAGCGCCACCGGGGACAGCGCCTCGCCGTCCACCGCGACCGGGAAGCCGTGCTCGAAGGTGATGGTGACGTACTCCGGCCGGGCCGGCGCGTCCCACGGCGCCTTGGTGAGGAGGAAGAGGTCCTCGGTCGGCTCGTAGGCCGGATCCTCCAGCGGCCCGCCCTCGTGCGACACGTGCCAGATGTTGCGGTCGCGCGAGTAGATCTTCTCCTTCGTGGCCGCGACGGGAACGTTATGCGCCGCCGCGTAGTCGAGCGCGTCCTCGCGGGAGCGGATGTCCCACTCGCGCCAGGGGGCGATGACCTTCATCTCCGGCGCCAGCGAGGCGTAGGTGAGCTCGAAGCGCACCTGGTCGTTCCCCTTCCCCGTGCAGCCGTGCGCGAGGATGGAGGAGCCGATCAGCCTGGCGACCTCGACCTGGCGGCGGGCGATGATCGGCCGCGCCATCGAGGTGCCCAGCAGGTACTTGCGCCCGTAGATGGCCCCGGCGCGCAGCGTGGGCCACACGAACTCGGTGAGGAAGGCCTCGCGCAGGTCCTCGACGTAGCAGGCCTTCGCGCCGCTGGCGAGGGCCTTCGCCTCGAGCCCGGCCAGCTCGTCGCCCTGCCCCACGTCGGCGGCGACGCAGACGACCTCGGCGCCGTAGTTCTCCTTCAGCCAGGGGACGATGATCGAGGTGTCGAGCCCGCCCGAGTAGGCCAGGACGATGGGGTTGTTGTTCATCTTGGTCTCGCTCCCTGGTTTATCTGCTGACGTCGGATGCTTGTTCGTTCGACCGGCTCTCCTGGTCCTAAGTCCTTGGTCCTAAGTCCTAAGCGAGGTCGGATCACTCAGGACTTGGGACTTAGGACTCAGGACTCCCTTCCCTACAGCTCCTTCACCACCGCGATCTCGTCGCACGCGTGCAGCTTGGGGCACGCGCGGCAGTCGGTCCACACCTTCTGCGGGAACATCTCCTTGGGCACCGTGCGGTAGCCCTGCTTGTGGAAGAAGACGTCCTGCAGCGTCAGCGCGAACACCGTCCCGATCCCGTGCAGCTCCGCCTGGTCCTCGACGGCGGCGACGAGCTTCGCCCCGAGGCCCAGCCCCTGCGCCGCCTCGGAGACGGCCAGCGAGCCCAGCTCGGCCAGCTGCGGCGTGTACACGCGCAGCGCGGCGCAGCCGAGGATGCGGCCGTCCTTCTCGGCGACCACGAACTCGCGGAAGTTGCGGCTCAGCTGCTCGATGGTCTTGGGCAGCATCAGCTCGCGCTTGGCGAAGCCGTTGATCAGCGGCTCGACCTGGAGCATGTCGGCCACCCGCGCCGGGCGCACCACGACCTCGCCCGCGCGGGGCTTCTTCACCCCGATGGCATCGAGGACGGCGGCGGCGGACCCCACGTCCGCGTGAATGTCGAGCAGCATCAGAGGACCTCGTCCAGGATCTCGATACCTTCCGCCAGCTCGGCCTCGCCGATGACCAGCGGGGGAACGATGCGCACCACGTTCGGCCCGGCCGAGCAGAGCAGCAGCCCGGCCTCCATCGCCCGCGAGACCACCTCGCCCGCGGACCCGTCGATCTCGATTCCCCAGATCAGCCCCGTCCCCCGCACCGCCTTCACCTTCCCGGACCGACGCACGACCAGCGACTGCAGCAGGTTGGCCAGGTAGTGCCCCTTCTGCCGCACCTCGTCGAGGAACGCCGGCTCGCCGATCGTCCGCACCGTGGCCAGCGCGGCGCTGGCGACGAGCGGACCGCCGCCGAAGGTCGTGGCGTGGTCGCCCGGCTGGATCGTCTCCGCGACACGCTCCGTCAGCAGCACCGCGCCCATCGGCAGCCCGCCGGCCAGCGGCTTGGCCACCGTCATCAGGTCCGGCGTGACCCCGGCCTGCTCGTGCGCCCAGAGCGTTCCCGTGCGGCCCAGGCCCACCTGCACCTCGTCGAAGATCAGCAGCGCGCCGGCCTCGTCGCAGAGGTAGCGCAGCGCCTTGAGGAAGGCGGGGGGGACGGGGAGCACGCCGCCCTCGGCCTGCAGCGGCTCGATGATCACCGCCGCGGTCCGCTCGGGGCGGATCAGCCGCTCGGCTTCCTTCACGTCGCCCACCACGCCGAAGCGAACGCCCGGCATCAGCGGCTTGAAGGGCGCCTGGTAGGCGGGACGGTCGGTCGCGGCCAGCGCCCCCATGGTCCGCCCGTGGAAGCCGCCGAGGAAGGCCACGATCTCGGTCTTGTTCTCGCCGCCGGTCTCGCGCGCCCAGCGCCGGGCGAACTTGATGGCGCCCTCATTGGCCTCCGCGCCCGAGTTGCAGAAGAAGGCGCGGTCGGCGAAGGAGCGCTCCACCAGCCACTCGGCCAGCTCGGCGGCCGGGCGGGTGTGGAAGAGGTTCGAGGTGTGGATCAGCCCCGCGTCCAGCGCCTCGCGGATGGCGTCGGCGATCACCGACGAGCCGTAGCCCAGCGCGTTCACCGCGATCCCCGCGGTGAAGTCCAGGTAGCGCGTGCCGTCCTCGGCGATCAGCCGGCACCCCTCGCCGGCGGTGAAGACCGGGCCCGAGCGCTTGTAGACCTCGAGCAGCGCGCCGGTGGCGTCCAACGTGGCAGTCGTCATCCTCACCCCTCTCCTGCGCGGTGCGCGCCGATGCGCGTGCCCGCGGCGTGGTTCTTCAGCATCTCCAGCCCACCGATCCGCACCGTTCCCACCTCGGACGCGGCGCGGGCGGCGGCGCGGAGCTTGGGCGCCATCCCCCCCTGCGCGGTGCCGTCGGCGATCATCGCCTCGACCTCGTCTCCCGCGACCGCCTCCAGCGTCGCGCTCCCCGCCAGCACACCCGGGACGTTGGAGACGAAGAGCAGCTCCTCCGCGCCCAGCGCCGCGGCCACGGCGGCCGCGGCATCGTCGGCGTTGACGTTCAGCGGCTCGCCGCCGGGGCCGCGAGAGACGGGCGAGACGACGGGGGTGAGCCCCTGGCGGAGCCAGGCGCGCAGCAGCTCCACGCGCACCTGCTCCACCTCGCCGATCCGCCCCAGCGCGCCGCCGCGGGCGACCTTCGCGCGCAGCAGCCCGCCGTCCTCGCCGCTGATCCCCACCGCCTCGGCGCCCGCGGAAACGAGCGCCGACACCAGCCGCTTGTTCACCACCCCGCTGAGGACCATGGAGACGGCCTTCATCGCCTCGGGGCTGGTGACGCGCAGCCCGTCCTTCCACTCGGGCTCGGCGCCCAGGGCGCGCTGCAGGGTGGACACTTCCTTCCCCCCGCCGTGCACCACCACCACGTGGCCGCCGCGGTCCGCGATCGCGCGGGAGAGGCGCACCACCCAGCAGGGATCGTCCACCTCGTTGCCGCCCACCTTCACCACGGTCACGCTCGGCTTCACCGCAGCCCCTCGGTTTCCTCGAAGCCGAACATCAGGTTCAGGTTCTGCACGGCCTGCCCGGCGGCGCCCTTCACCAGGTTGTCGATCGCCGCGACGACGATCAGCATCGGCTGGCTCATCCCCGCCACCGGCTGCACGCCGATGGAGACCAGGTTGGTCCCCACCACGTCGGCCAGCGCGGGGAGGCGCTCCGTCATCACCTCCACGAACGGCTCGCCCGCATAATCATCCAGCCAGGGGCGAAGCGGCTCGTCCAGCTCGCGCGTCAGGGGGACGTAGATCGTCTCCAGGATCCCCCGCTTCACCGGCAGCAGGTGCGGCGTGAACACCAGCTCGGGCGCGGGGCCGGCGCTGAGCCGCACCGCCTGGTCGCGCATCTCCGCGAGGTGGCGGTGGACGTTCCCCACGCCGTAGGCGCTGAAGTCCTCCGCCAGCTCCGCCAGCATCAGGTGCCGCTTGGGCGACCGCCCCGCGCCGCTCACCCCCGACGCCGCGTCGACGATCACCGGCCCGGCCACCAGGCCGCGGCGAAGGAGCGGCGCCAGCGCGAGGATGGCCGCGGTGGGATAGCACCCCGGGTTGGCGACGACGTAGGCCCCGGCGATGCAGCCGCGGTGCAGCTCGGGCAGCCCGTACACCGCCTCGCGCGCCCACGCGGGCGTCGCGTCCGTCACCACGCGCAGGTCGTTGGAGAGGTCGACCACCTTCGCGCCCGCCTCCAGCCCGGCCTGCACCCACTTGCTCGCCTCGCCGTGCGGGAGGCAGCAGAGGACCGCGTCGCAGGCGGAGAGGTCGGCGTCCGCGATGCGCGTCAGCGCCAGGTCGGGCGCGCCGCGCACCAGCCGAGACAGGTTCGCCCCCGCTTCGCTTTCCGAGCTTGCGAGGGCGATCTCCGCCTGTCCGTGCTTCGCCAGGAGCCGGATGGCTTCCCGGCCCGCGTATCCCGAAGCGCCCAGCACACCTACGCGGGCGCGAGAAAATCCATTCATTGCTACGAATGTATATCCAAATAACTGAATAGTCAACCGTTCGGATGAATAGATCTTCTGATTCTATTCAGATCTCCGCGCCAGATGTTTGCGAAGGGAAGATCGGCTCCTGCAGGGAGATGCGAGGTGACAGGAGACGCTCGGCGGAAGGAGTGGGCGAATGAATTCGCTGCAACAACCACACGAAGTCCGCCTGCGTGGACTACCGGCGTCCGCGCAGGCGGGATGATGGGGCTCGCGGCGGGCTTTCGCCGAGTGAGGATTGGATCTACGGACGCTTGTAGACGTCGGTGCTGAGGTACTTCAGGCCGGAGTCGCACATCAGCGTCACCACCGTCTTCCCCGGCCCCAGCCGCTCGGCCACGCGGATGGAGGCGATGACGTTGGCGCCGGACGAGGTGCCGGCGAACAGCGCCTCCTCGCGCGCCAGCCGCCGCGTCATCTCCTTCGCCTCCTCGGTGCCGACGGGGATGATCTCGTCCACCAGCGACGGCTCCCAGAGCGGCGGCGTGTAGCCGATCCCCACCCCCTCGATCTTGTGCGGCCCCGGCTCGCCGCCGGAGAGCACCGCCGACTCCCCGGGCTCCACGATCACGATCCGGACGCCCGGCTTGTGGCGCTTCAGCACCGTCGCCACGCCGCGCGACGAAGCGGCGGTGCCCACGCTGTGCACGAACGCGTCGATGCGGCCGCCGGTCTGCGTCCAGATCTCCTCGCCCAGCGGGAAGTAGCCGGCGATGCTGTCGTGGTTGTTGAGTTGGTCGGTCCAGAAGGTGTTCGGCTCGGCGGCCAGCCTGCGCGCCGTCTCGATCATGTCGAGGATCAGCTTCTTCGTGGTCAGCCCGCCCTCGCTCGGCACCAGCGTGAGCTCGGCGCCCAGCGCGGCCATGTGGTCGCGCTTCTCCTGGCTGAACGCGTCGGAGGTGACGATGTGGATGCAGTACCCCTTCGCCGCGCAGACCAGCGCCAGCGAGGTGCCGGTGCTGCCGCCGGTATACTCGACCACGGTGCCGCCGGGCCGCAGCCGCCCGTCGGCTTCCGCGCGCTCGATCACCGCCTGCGCCATGCGGTCCTTCATGCTGCCGGTAGGGTTCTCCCACTCCACCTTCACGTAGACCTCCGCGCAGCCGGCCGGCACGACGTTCCGCAGCCGCACCAGCGACGTGTTCCCGATCGCCGACAGGATGTCCATCCCATTGCCTCCGCTGGGTGGTTGGATGAGACGCGCAGTGTACGGCCTCACGCGGCCGCGGATAAGCCCCCGCCCATGCGTTTGAGTGAATCGGGTTTCAAGAGATGAATCTCACACGGAGGGAACGGAGGAAACGGAGGACCTGCCTGTCATTCCTCCGTTTCCTCCGTTCCCTCCGTGTGAGACATTCTTTTCCTCGATCGCTACGACAACGGGATAGGAGATCACGGACCCAATCTCCACGATGAGCGGTAGACAGACGCCTCGCGACTCGATCGATTCGAATTGCTGGCGCGGGCGCGCGGCGGTACACTCATGGCCCGCCGCGCGCGGCGCCGGAATCCCGCAATCCGCTGAGACCTGAATGAACCGCAAGGCCCTCACAACCGCCTTCGCCGCCGTGGCCGCGCTCCTGGCGATGGCCTGCAAGGACGCGCTGGACATCGGCAGCTTCTCGGTGACGGGGACATGGGCCGGCACGGCGAAAAAGCAGGTGTCGGGCACCGACAGCGCCACCTACACCTTCCGCATGGAGCTGGAGCAGGACCAGCGCTCCATCGACGGCACCGCGGTGGTGAAGGCGGGCACCGACTCGGTGATCGCCGACGTGGACGGCGTGTGGAACTATCCGCGGGTGTCGCTGCAATTCAAGGCGCCGGAGTTCGCCACGCTGCAGTTCAACTCGACGTTCACGCCCGAAGCCAATCGCGACACGCTTGCAGGCCCGCTGGTGGGCTCCGGCCTCGACGGCGTCACCCTGAAGCTCGTCCGGCAGACGCAGTAGGACGGCTGCAGCAAGATGCAGTTCCCCCTCCTCCAGTCGGTTTGGGAGGACGGGGTGGCGAGCGCGGCGAGCCGCGGGGAGGGGGCCGGGATGCCGGCCGCGAACGCTTGTTGCAGTCGCAGCCCATCACCCCTGACCATCTCACGGTGATGACGATGACCCGAACAGCAGCCCTTCCGCTCGCGCTGGCGCTCCTGGCAGCCTGCGGCGACCGCCCCGCCGTCCGCGAGGCCACCGCAAATCCCCCGTCTCAGCCCCCCGCCGCGGCGAACGAGATCGCGGCGAAGCCCGCGTCGTCCCCCGGCGCCGCCGCGCAGGCGCAGTGCGCGCCGGACAACGGCGGGCTGACGCTGCCACGGGGCTTCTGCGCCGCCGTGTTCGCCGACGTGGAGGGCGGCCCCCGCCACATCGCCGTCGCCCCCAACAGCGACGTGTACGTGGCGCTCGGCGGACGCAGCAGCGGGGGCGGCGTGCTGGCGCTCCGCGACGCCAACGGCGACGGCCGCGCCGACCAGCAGGAACGCTTCGGCGCCGACGGGGGCACCGGCGTGGCGGTGAGCGGCGGCTGGCTCTACTTCGCGCCGAACGACCGCGTGGTGCGCTGGCGCCTGGCGCCCGGCCGGCTGGCGCCCGCGGGCGAGCCGCAGACGCTCGTCTCCGGGCTGCCGGTCGGCGGGCACACGGCCAAGAACGTGGCGCTCGACGGGCGCGGCGGGCTGTTCGTGAACCTCGGCTCGCTCACCAACGCCTGCCAGCAGGCCGACCGCGAGCGCGGCTCGCCGGGGAAGGACCCGTGCCTGGAGACCGATTCGCGCGCCGGGATCTGGCGCTTCGATGCCAACCGCCCCAACCAGCGCCAGGGCGACGGCGTGCACTGGGCGCGCGGCATCCGCAACGCCATGGGGCTGGCCTTCGCGCCGGGCGGCCAGCTGTACGCCACGCAGCACGGCCGCGACCAGCTGCACGACAACTGGCCCGCGCTGTACGACGACCGGAAGAGCGCCGAGAACCCCGCCGAGGAGTTCTTCTCCGTCAACCGCGGCGACGACTTCGGCTGGCCGTACTGCTTCTACGACGTCGACCAGCGCAAGCTCGTCCTCGCGCCGGAATACGGCGGGCGCGGCACAGAGGTGGGCCGCTGCGCGCGGGCCAAGGCGCCGCTGGTGGCGTTCCCCGGCCACTGGGCGCCGGAGTCGCTGGTGTTCTACACGGGCACGCAGTTCCCCGCGCGTTACCGCGGCGGCGCGTTCGTCGCGTTCCACGGCTCGTGGAACCGCGCGCCGCTCCCGCAGGCGGGCTACCGCGTGGCCTTCGTCCCCATGAGCGGCGGCCGTGCGGGCGCGTACGAGACCTTCGCCGACGCCACGCCCGCCGGCGGCGCCCGTCCCGCGCACCGGCCGATGGGGCTCGCCGTCGCCCCCGACGGCTCGCTTTACGTCACCGACGACACGGGCGGGCGGATCTGGCGCATCTTCTACCGCGGCCGGTAAGGGGGTGATGGAGATCGTGCAGCTGCGCACCACGCGCCGGTGCGAGATGCTCGACGTCACCACGCAGCTCCAGGCGGTGGTCGGGCGCTCGGGCGTGCGCGAAGGCGTGGTGGTCGCGCAGTCGCTGCACACCACGGCAGGGCTCACCATCAACGAGAACGCCGACCCCGACGTGCGGCACGACCTCCTCTCCAAGCTCCAGCAGCTCGTCCCCCACGACGAGGTCTTCTACCGCCACGGCGAGGGAAACAGCGACAGCCACCTGAAGACCAGCTTCTTCGGGCCGTCGGTGACGGTGATCGTGAGCGGGGGGAGGCTGCTGCTGGGGCGGTGGCAGGGGGTGTACTTCTGCGAGTTCGACGGCCCGCGCGAGCGCGAGGTGGCCGTGCAGGTCGTCGGCGCGGCGGGGTGACGATGGCGCCGCGGCTGGAGCAGATCGGCTCGATGCTGCGCCTGGTGGCGCGCGGCGTGGTCTCGCGACGGGGCGCGGAGCCGCTCCCCGAGGTGCCGCGCCGCAAGCCGGCCATCGAGCGCGTGCACCGCGGCGTGGACGCGCGCCTGCACGAGCGCTATCTCCGCGCCACCGCAGGCGAGGGAATCGCGAAGCTGCGGGGCCCCCTCTCCGTTCTCTCCCCCGTCTTCCCGGTGACGTGGGAGACGGCGCAGGCGCTGGAGCTGCTGGCCGGGCTGGACCGCCCCCTTCCCGCCGGCGGTGTGCTGCACGTGGAGGGCGAGCTGGTGAGCCTGCGCCCGATCGCGCCGGACGAGCAGCTGCGCTGCCGGGTGGAGCTGGAGCGCGCCGAGCGGGTGCGGAAGGGGATCCGGCTGACGCTGTCGGCGCGCAACTGGACCGCCACCGGCCAGCTGTGTACGCAGAGCACGACGGTCTTCCTGGCCCGCACCCGCGCGCCGCAGGAGGCGCCGCACGCCGAGCCGCGCGCCACCCCGCGCGACGAGGGCGACCCGCGCGGCGAGCCGCCGGAGCGCTGGGACGAGGTCGCGCGCTGGCGCCTGCGCGGCGACGCGGGCCGTCGCTACGCCGCCGTCTCGGGCGACTGGAACCCCATCCACCTGTGGGGCTGGACGGCGCGCCCGTTCGGCTTCCGCCGCCCCATCCTGCACGGCTTCTGCACCGAGGCGATGGTGGCGCACGCGCTGATCGAGCACCGCCTGGGCGGCGACCCGGCCGCGCTGCGCCGGCTGCGCATCGCCTTCCGCGCGCCGCTTCCCCTCCCCGCCGCCGCGCGCCTGCTGGTGGGCGACGGCATCGGCGTGCGCTGGTTCCGTGTCACCGACGACGCGGGCGAGAAGGTGTTCGCCGAGGGCACCTGGGCCGGCGGCACGAATCCCCCGCGGCGCCTCGCGCTGGTCAAATAAAGAAAGAAAAGAGGGCTCACGCAGAGTCAGCAGAGGAATCAGCTGTTGACTCTGCTAACTCTGCGTGAGCCATTTCTTTATGGCGATCGAGAAAGTGCGTGAGGTCAGACCCCGTGCTCGCGATAGAGCCGCAGGCGCAGCTCCGCGCGGTCGCCGAAGCGCTGCGCGGGCCAGTTCTCGGCGTACTGGGCCACCGCCAGCGCGATCTGGCGCTTCACCTCGCGCCAGGGGGTGCGGCCGCGGCGCACCTCGGCGATCCACCACCCGGGGACCAGGTCGGCCAGCGCGAACAGGTCGGCCCCGCGCTCGGCGGGCGACATGTATCCCTCGTCGGCCAGGAACACCGGCCCGTCCACGTCGCCGGCCAGCACGTGCCCCAGCTCGTGGCGCAGCGCGAAGAGGCGGTCCGTCTCCTCGGCCGAGCGGTTGATGAGGATGGGGTACACGCCCGCGCACTGCGGCAGCACCATGGCCACCGTGTCGGACTGGAAGGGAAACACCTCCACGTGGCACCCCGCGGCGCCCAGGAGGTCGCTCACCTGGTCGGTGCGCGCGGGCGACAGCGACCCCGCGTAGCTCCCCACCGTGTCGCGCGCGCGCTCCACCAGCCGCCGCGCCGCCGCCAGCACCTCGTCGTCACAGCTCGCCATTGTCCACCCGCTCCTTCAGCGTGTACCACCAGTCGGGAAGCCGCCCCCGCGCCGTCAGCATGCGCCGGAGCCCTTCCAGCGCGTCGAGCTTGCGAAACTTTTCCTGCCCCGGCGGCGCGATTCCCTCAACGAACCGCGCCACCGCGTCCAGCGACCCGAACACGTCGCCTCCCTCCGCGTCGGCGGAGCCGGCTGCCTCCGCCTCCTCGGGGCGGTGCCCCGTGCGGATCCACTCCGAGCCGCCCCCGCACGCCTCCGCGATGCGCTCGAGCGTGTAGGCGTGCGGCACCGATCCCCCCGTCTCCCATCGCGCGATCGAGCCGGGGTGCACCCCCACCCGCGCCGCCAGCTCGTCGCGCGACAGCCCCCTTCGTTCCCGCAGCATCCGGATGCGGTGGCCGATCGCCCTGTGGTCGTCTCGTGGCATTCGCTCTCCGAAGAAAGACCGAAGAAACCGTTGACCGCGGGAGTCGCGGTGTTTATCTTGTGGTAAGTGTTAAGCGTCGGCGCGCACCGTGTCAAACGTTCCGTCGGCCCCGGAAACCAGGAGGTATTCATGATCGCAGTGCCGGTCCTGCCGGAGTCGGGCGCTCGCCCCCGCCGCGTGGTGCGGCGCGTGGTCCGCCGCCCGGCCGCGCACGTCCCCCAGCCCGAGCCCGAACCGGAGCCCGCCGAGCCGCGCCTGCTGCGCCCGGCCGCCACCTGCCCCCGCTGCGGCGCCCGCCCCGCCATGCGCGTGACCGACGCCATGGTCGGCGCGCTGACCGGGCACCCCGGCACCGAGCGGGTGGGCACGTACCAGTGCCAGCGCCGCGGCTGCGGCGCCATCTACGACCTGACCGCCGACGCCTACCTGCTGGCCAGCTGAGCCGCTCCCGCGCTCACCGAACACATTCCGAAGATAACGACCGGCGGACGCCCGCGAAAGCATGTCCGCCGGTCTTCCCCGACGCGGGAATGGCGTTCATGCTCACGCCGATAAAGACGCGTAGAGAGCTTTCACCCGCAGCGGCCCGCCGTCCCATCTCCCGCGAGAGGGACGGAACCGTGCACCTGCGGCAACTTGCGGGTGGGGTGGATGCGAAAAGCTTGACGGCTTTCGTATCCCCACTTACTTTTTCGGCACTTCCCGCGTGACAACCGAGCTTGCACCCCGCAGGGCGGCCTCCGCGCGCAGCCTGACCCGTATCTCCGGCCCGATCGGGATTCCGACGCACTCCCCGACAGCTCACCAGGCAATGGCCCCGCTGGCCGCCTGACCGTTTTCGCCCCGCGCGCCGGGGCGCGAGAGAATGCCCATGCGTGGGGGGCAGAATGGGTCCCACGCCGCACAGCATCATCTGGGAGCACCGCATGCGCAGCACCGGCACCGTGAAGTGGTTCAACGACGCCAAGGGGTTCGGGTTCATCACCCCCGAGGACGGCGGCAAGGACTGCTTCGTCCACTACTCGGCCATCAAGGGCAAGGGCTTCCGCACCCTGGCCGAGGGCGACCGCGTGGCCTTCGACCTGGTCGACAGCGCCAAGGGCCCGGCCGCCGAGAACGTCGAGCGCGTCGAGGCGTAAGTCGCGCGGGCTCACCACGAAACGCGCCGCCCGGGCTCCCCTGCCCGGGCGGCGCGTCTTTCTTCCCCTGTCGATCAGACCGGCGTGCACTCCTGAGATCCGCGATCCCCTCACATGGAGGCGCGGAGATCTCGGCGCACGGTCAGAACTCGCCGATGAAGCCGATCTCCGGCTTCAGCTCGTGGCCCAGCTCCCGCCGCACCGTGGCCTGGGCGAGCTCGATCAGCTCGCGGACGTCGCGCGCCGTGGCGCCGCCGTAGTTGACGATGATGTTGGCGTGGCGATGGAAGATCCCCGCGCGGCCGCTCTCGTGCACGTGCCCCTTCAGCCCGCACTGGTCGATCAATCGCCCGGCGCCGATCCCCTCGAGCTTCTGGAAGATCGAGCCGGCGCTCGGATAGAGCCACAGGTCGGGGTGGCGGTCGTCGCGCCACTGCAGGTTCTCGCGGATGATGGCGCGCAGCTCGCGTTCGTCCGCCGGCTCCAGGCGGAAGGTGACGTCGAGCACCACGTCGCGGCGCACGTGCAGCACGCTGAAGTCGTAGCCGAACTGGAAGTAGTCGTGCCCCACCTCGCGGATCTCCCCCACCTCCGTGAGGATCCGCGCGCTCTCCACCACCTCCTCGACGAACATGGTCCGCTCGCGCCCGGGCGGCGGCGAGAGGAAGTGCAGGTTCTGCCAGATCGCGCCGCCCACCGTGCTGGGGATGCCGACGTAGTGGTGCAGCCCCCCCAGCCCCCGGCCGACCGTGGCCTGGATCAGGTCGGGATAGGTCTTCGCGCCGGAGCCGGCGCGCACGCGCACCTCGTCTTCCCACGCGATCCCCTCCACCTCGTTGCGGATCACCAGCCCGCGGAAGCCGCCGTCGCCGACCAGGATGTTGGCGCCCAGGCCGAGGAGGAAGAACGGGAGATCGAGCTCGCGCGCGGCCAGCACCGCGCTCGCCAGCTCGTCGGGCGTGCGGGCGCGGTACAGCAGGTCCGCCGGGCCGCCGATCCTGAACGTCGTATAGGGCGCCAGCACCACGTCGCGCTCCAGCCGCGCGGGGTCGAGCCGCGCCGCCAGCTCGTCGATGGGAAGGTCGATCGCGTTCGCGTGGGGCATCGAGGCCGCTCTTCGGGGATTCGGGACGGGGGACGGACAGCCGCCCCACTCTACGCCGCGCGGGCCGGTTCGCAAGCCCGGTGCCTCGCGCGGACGCGAGACGCCTTGCGCGCGCGTGCGAGCGTCGTCAACGTTACGGCACCCGCGGTCCACCCCTCGCCCCGCCCCTATCCCGTGAACACCGTCGCCGCTGAACACCCCTCGCGCACCGCGCCCGCGCTGTGGATGCTCCTCACGCAGGTCCTGGCGCTCGCCTCGCTGGCCGCCTGGGCCGTCGTGGCCGGCTTCTCCTTCGTCGCATCCGGCCCCGCGAACCCGGAGATCCTGCTCCCCGGGCCGCTCCTCTGGGCGCTCTGGATCTACCCCGTGGTGCCCCTGATCTGCACCGTCGCCGCCTGGCGGGCCTTCCGCCGCCGCGACACGCGCCGCGCGGTGACGTGGACCACGGTGCAGCTGGCCGCGGTGCTGCCGCTGCTGGCGTGGGTGTGGTTCATGGCCTCGCCGGTGTGATGGGCGGAGATCGCGATCAGACGGTGACGGGGCGGCCCGCGCGCGGCGCCGCCCCGTCGTTTTGTCTTCATCTCCCGATGATGACGGACGATGGCGAGCCCGGCGTCAGCTGACGACGCGCCGCACCGCTGGCGGACGCTGGCGCTCCTGGCCGCCGCCGAGCTGCTGGGGATGTCGCTCTGGTTCACGGCCAGCGCGGTATCGCCGCAGCTGCGCGGGCTGTGGGGGCTCACGGAGTCGCAGGCGGGATGGCTCACCGGCGCGGTGCAGCTCGGCTTCGTGGCGGGGACGGCCGCGGCGGCGCTTCTCAACCTGGCCGACGTCCTTCCCAGCCGCGGCTACTTCGCCGGCTCGGCGCTGCTGGCGGCGGCGGCCAACCTCGCGCTGATCGCCTGCCGCGGCTACGAGCCGGCGCTGGCGGCGCGCTTCGCGACCGGCTTCTTCCTCGCGGGCGTCTATCCCCCGGCGATGAAGATGGTGGCCACCTGGTTCCGCTCCGCGCGCGGGCTGGCCATCGGCACCGTCGTGGGCGCGCTGACGGTGGGGAAGGCGACGCCGTACCTCCTCCGCGCCTTCCCGTCCCTGGGATGGCAGACGGTGGTCGCCGCCGCGTCCGCCGGCGCCGTGGCGGCGGCGCTGCTCGTCGCGGCCGCGTACCGCGACGGGCCGTATCCCTTCCCGCGCCGCCGCTTCGCCTGGTCGCGCATCGGCGAGGTGGCGCGGCACCGCGAGACGCGGCTGACGGTGAGCGGGTACCTGGGCCACATGTGGGAGCTGTACGCGATGTGGACGTACGTCTCCCTCTTCTTCCACGACCTCTTCGCCGCGCGCGGCGCGGGCGCGGCGCAGGCCACGGCGCGCGCGGGGCTCGTCGGCTTCTCGGTGATCGCGGCGGGCGGGGCGGGATCGGTGCTGGCGGGGCGATGGGCCGACCGGCTGGGCCGCGAGCGCGTCACCATCCAGGCGATGGCGGTGAGCGGCGCCTGCGCGCTGGCGATGGGATGGCTCCTGCGCGCCCCCGTCGCGCTGGCCGTCGCCGTCGCGCTGGTGTGGGGATTCTCGGTGGTAGCCGATTCCGCGCAGTTCAGCGCGGTGGTGACGGAGGTCGCGCCCGAGCACGCCGTGGGCACCGCGCTGACGCTGCAGACGGCGCTCGGCTTCCTCCTCACCTCCGCCACCATCGCCGCCGTCCCGCACCTGCGCGACGCGGGCGGATGGCCGCTCGCCTTCGGCCTCCTCGCGCTCGGCCCCGCCGCCGGCATCGCCGCCATGCTGCGGCTGAAGCGGCTGCGGACGTAACTGACGTTGCGTCAACTATGTAGACGGAAGCCTTGACGAAACCGCGACAGTTTTGTACGTTTGGCGCTCACTCATTCGTGCCGGAGAGGTGGCTCATGATCCGAATCGAACGAAAGCGCCCGGGCGCCGACCGTGTGCGGCGTGGCCTGGTGACCTCCAGGCCCAGTTCCGCCGCCCGCGCCGAGGCCGAGAGCGAAGCGCAGTCCTTCTACGCCGCGCAGGAGGCGGCCGCCCAGGCCAGCCGCGCATACCAGGCGCGTCGGCGGGCCATACGCAGCTGACCGCGTTCCGGCGGATGATAGCGCAGCCGGGGTCTTTCGGGACCCCGGCTTTTTTGTATCCGGTGCCCTCCACAACGCCCTCACCCGGAGGATCTTCATGAACTTCGAACAGGGAGACGATCGACCCGCGGGGCACGTGTTCGGCCTGCCTCCGGAGGCGCGCTTCGGCGACGACCCCAAGCGCAGGCCCCACCTCCTGCTCCACCGCTGCCGCCCGGCGGAGCTGGGCACGCTGGCGCACATGACCACGAAGCTGTCCGAGGAGATCGGGTATGGCGCGCCGGCGCACGAGATCGCCGAGTGCAGCCGCAAGCTCCGCTATCCCGGGCAGCAAGGCTGCTTCGTCACCCCGGTCCGCCTGCTGTTCCAGGACGCTTCACTCCTCGATCGATCCGACGCGTGCTATGCTTCGTCGCTCCACTCCGTTTGCGCGGTGACGGCGAAAGCGCTGGGATTGAGATCGGGGCTCGGGGCTCCTGGGTCCCCGAGCGTGCGCGGACACCTGGCCGTGCTGAGCCGCGAAGTGAAGGAGGCGTTCGAGTTCGGGCATGGCGTCGTGCTCACGCAGCACGAATACTCCGCCCAGCGGCGGTGGCAGCTGCTCGTACCGATACTCGATCTCCGGGATCTGATCCCGGTCGGAGCCGATCCGGACAGCTTCACTCCAGAGCCATGGGATGTCGTGCCCGAGCCAGCCTCGTGGTCGACTGGGCTTCCGCGCGGATGGGTACGGCCGGTGATCGATACGGCGCGACTGATCACGTTCAGCGAACGGTGGACCCGCAGCCGGGACCGGGACCGGTGGCTCAAGGGTCAGATCGAGCGTATCCTCCCTGCATCCGTTGATCTCGTCACCCTGAGCCGGATCGAGGATGCGCTCGCCGCCCGGCTCTGTCTGTAGAAGGAGGGTTCCATCCCCAGCGCAGTCCTGATCTTCGTGCGCGCGCCCGTCGTGGGGCGGGTGAAGACGCGCCTCGCGGCGGAGATCGGCGCGGAGGCGGCGCTGCGCGTCTACCGCCGGCTGGCGGAGCACGCCGTCGCGGAGGCGCGCGCGCTGGGCGACGAGGCGCGGGTGCGCGTCCACTTCACCCCCGCGGACGCGGGCGAGGCGGTGCGCGCGTGGCTTGGCGGCGACGCCGCGTACCTGCCCCAGGCGGCCGGTGATCTCGGCGCGCGGATGCGGAGCGCGTTCGAGGCCGCGTTCGCGGCGGGTTTCGGCCGCGTGGTGATCATCGGCTCCGACCTGCCCGACCTCTCGCGCGACACGCTGCGCCGCGCCTTCGCGCTGCTCGACGAGCATCCCGCCGTCGTCGGGCCGGCACGCGACGGGGGCTACTACCTGCTGGGGATGCGGGAGATGATTCAGGGGATCTTCGACGGCGTGCCGTGGAGCACGCCGGCCGTGCTGGACGCGACGCTGGCGAGGCTGCGCGCCGCCGGCGTCACTGCCGCGATGCTGGAGACGCTGACGGACGTGGACGAGGCGGCGGACCTGCCGGGCGGGTGGCGCGAATGGGCGGGCGGCGCGGAGGCGGCGGCCGCATGAGCGCGCTCGACTTCCTCAAGGCCGCGTTCGGCAACAGCTGGATCGAGTGGATCGCGGTCGTGTTCGGGATCGTGAGCGTGTACCTGAGCGTCCGCGAGAAGATCTGGAGCTGGCCCACCGCCATCGTGAACGTCTCGCTGTACATCTACATCTTCTTCAACGCCAAGCTGTACGCGGACATGGGCCTGCAGGTGTACTTCCTGGGGATCTCGTTCTACGGCTGGTGGAACTGGCTGTACGGCGGCGCCAACCACACGGAGCTGCACGTCACCCGCATCACCCCGCGCAACGCGGCGATCTTGGCGGCGATCGGGATCATGGCGGCGGCGGGGCTCTCGCATCTCCTGGCCACGCACACGGACGCGGCGGTGCCGTGGGCGGACTCCACGCTCACGGTCGCGAGTCTGATCGCGCAGTACCTGATGACCAGGAAGGTGCTGGAGAACTGGGCCATCTGGGTGGCCGTCGACGTGGGCTCCATCGCCATGTACATCTACAAGGGGCTGTATCCCACCGTCTTCCTCTACTCCGTCTTCCTCGTGCTGGCGACGATGGGGTGGTTCGAGTGGAAGCGCTCGCTCGCGCAGCATCCCGTCCCGGCACAGGCATGAGATGATATTTCTCACGCAAAGTCAGCAGAGTCAGCAGGAGAGCTGCAGCCGTTCTCTCTGCTGACTCTGCTAACTCTGCGTGAGCTCAATCTGTTGCAGGATTCGATGAAACGACGAAGCCTCCCGCCGGGAACTGGCGAGAGGCTTCGTCGATTCACGTCTCCCGAGACGGCTCAGCGATTGATCGGCTCGATGCGGCGGATCTCCGGGAGCGTGTCCTCGCCGGAGGGCGGCGTCTGGTCGTCGCTCGAGGGCTTGTCGCTGGGCTTCCCCTCGTCCGAGTCCGACGTGCCGGACGACGGCGTGGTATCGGAGGCCGGCGTCTCGCTCGACGTCTGGTCGGCGGTCGCGCGCGCGGCCTCGTCGCCCACACGGAAGGTGCGCAGGATCACCGGCAGCCCGCCCTTCTCGCCGAGGTCTTCCACGCTGCTGAGGCCGCTGCCCACGGGCGTGCCCAGCATGATGATCGACAGCCCCTTCCCCTCGCCCACCGGCAGCACCAGGAAGCGCCCGAAGATGTCGACGTTGTTCTGGCGCGCGGTGAAGCGGAAGCCCGTGGCCTCGTGCCCGCCGATGGTCACGCGGTCGTCGCTCACCCGGCGGAAGTTGGGGAACTGCGACGCGAACTGCTGCTCGAACTGCGTGGTCAGCTGCCGCAGCACCTCGGGGTCGTTCTCGCGGCCGGCCGGCGCGTACATGTAGCCGACCGCGAAGTTCTCCTGGGTGACGTCGTTCTCCTGCTTCTCCACCTTCACGAAGTTTCGGTCGCCCGGATCGGTGCCGCTCTCCACCACCCGCCAGTCGTCGGGATAGCGGAACGAGAAGGGGAGATAGTGCGGGCTCAGCGTGTCGTTCAGCCCGTCCGGCGAGCTGGCGAACTGCGCCGTCCCCTCCATGTCGGCGGCGGAGACGGAGGTGGTGTCGCCGCCCGACGAGCCGCCGCGCTTCTTGCCCAGCGCGCCGATCAGGAAGAACGCCACCAGCGCCAGCACCACCAGCAGGCCGCACCCGCCGCAGCCCAGGATGATCGGCATCTTGTTGCTCTTCGCCGGCGGCTGCGGGGGACCGCCCGCATAGCCGCCGCCGTACGGCCTCTCCGGCCCGCCGCCCGGGGGCGGCGGCCCACCCGTGTACGGACCGCCGGTGTAGCCCCCGGGCCCCGGCCCGCCCGCGCCGGGGCCGCCGGAGCCCGGGCTACCCGGCCCGGGGCCGCCCGGCCACGTCCCTCCCGTGTAGCCGCCACCCCCGCCACCCGGCGGAGGCGGGGGAGGAGGCGGAGTCCCGCCGCCGCCGCCGAAGGGAGGTGGCGGTGGGGGCGGCGGATAATTCCCGCCCGGCGGCGGGGTGTTGGGCGGGGGAGGCGGATAGTTGCTCATGGGGACGTGGGATGAGACGGGTGGAGCGTACGGCCGCGGAAGCGCCGCGAGGGACAGGGCAGACTACAACGCGCTAGATACAGCCCGGCGCGCCGCGCGGCAAGCATTCCCGCGCGCGGCGGGGCCGATCCCCGCCGATTTGGGACGAACGGTGAGCCTCCGCGCGTTGTATCCGCGCCACCCGTTCCCTATGTTGCGCGCGAGCTTTCCGCGTCATCCACCCGATCCCGCAGTCCCCATGACTCCGTCCAGAAGCCTGGGCGCGGCGCTGGCTGCGCTCGCCCTCGCCGCGAGCGCTCGGGCGCAGGCCACCGCACCGGCGCGGCCGGCCACCTCCACGTTCGACCTCAGCGTCCGCAACATCATGCGCGGGCCGCTGCTGGTGGGCCGCTCGCCCGACGAGGTGCGCTGGTCCGCCGACTCGCGCACCGTGTGGTACCGCTGGCGCGAGCCCGAGGCGCGCGACACCGCCACGCACCTCTACCGCGTCTCCGCGGAGGGCGGCGCGCCGGTCGTCGTCGCCGACACCGCCGCGTTCTGGGCCGCGCCGGCGGAAAACGGGCGCTGGAACGCGACGCGCACCCGCCGCGCCGAGGAGCGCAGCGGCGACGTCTTCGTGGCCGACCTGGACGGCCGCGTCCACCGCATCACCCAGACGCCGGGGCGCGAGCGGTGGGCGCATCTCTCGCCGGACGGGCGCACGGTGTACTTCGTGGCCAGCAACAACGTCTACGCGGTGGAGGTCGACGGCGGCGGCACGCTGCGCCAGCTCACCGACCTGCGCCTGGAGGACGCGCCGAAGCAGGACAGCGCGAAGGGGCAGCGCGGCTTCCTGGAGAGCCAGCAGCGCGAGCTGATGGGCGCCGTGCGCGACCGGCGCGCGGAGCGGCTGCACGGGCAGGAGGTCGATTCGCTCCGCCGCGTGGCGCCCCCCGTGTACCTGGGGAAGAACGCGACCCTCAACTCCGCCGAGGTCTCGCCGTCCGGCCGCTACCTCCTCCTCGGCGTGGGCCAGCGGGTGGAGGGCGAGAAGCAGGTGATTGTCCCCAACTTCGTCACCGAGAGCGGCTACACCGAGAACATCAACGCGCGCGGCAAGGTGGGCGACGTCCAGAACCAGCAGCGCGCCGCGGTGATCGACCTGGCCACGGGGCGGATGAGCTGGATCGAGCCCGAGGCGAAGGAGCGCCGGCTCACCCTCAACACCGTCGGCTGGTCGCCGCGCTCCGACCGCGCGCTGGTGATCGGCGTCCCCGCCGACTTCAAGGACCGGTGGATCTACGTCGCCGGGCCGGACGGGAAGACGGTGACGGTGGACCACGGGCACGACGACGCGTGGGTGGGCGGGCCCGTCTTCTTTTCCGCCGGATGGCTCCCGGACGAGCGCGCCTGGTTCGTGAGCGAGCGCACCGGCTGGGCGCACCTCTACACCGTCGCGGCCACCGGCGGCGAGGCGCGCGCGGTGACGTCGGGACGCTGGGAGGTGCGCGCCGTGCAGCCCTCGCGCGACGGGCGCACCTTCTTCATCTCCACCAGCGAGACCCATCCCGGCGAGCAGAACCTGTACGCCGTCTCCGCCGACGGCGGCCCGCGCACCCGCATCTCCACCATGGACGGGTGGACCGACGCGCAGGTGTCGCCGGACGGGCGGTGGGTCGCCCTGCTGCGCTCGACCGCGGACGCGCCGCCGGAGCTGTATCTCGCGGCGAACCGCGCAGGCGCGCAGGCGCGGCAGGTGACGCGCTCGACGACGGCGGAGTACCGCACGGGACCGTGGATCAAGCCGCAGATCGTGGAGATCCCCACGCGCGACGGGCAGACGGCGTACGCGCGCATCTTCCGCCCGCGCGAGCTGGGCGCGCGGGCGAACGGCGCCGCCATCCTCTTCGTCCATGGCGCCGGCTACCTGCAGGACGCGCATCGCGGCTGGTCGACGTATTTCCGCGAGTACATGTTCAACCACCTGCTGGCCTCGCGCGGCTACACCGTGCTGGACGTGGACTACCGCGGCTCGGCGGGGTACGGCGCGGCGTGGCGCACGGGGATCTATCGCCACATGGGCGGCAAGGACCTCGACGACCACGTGGACGCCGCGCGCTGGCTGGTGGCGAACGAGGGGGTGGACGCGAAGCGGATCGGGATGTACGGCGGCTCGTACGGCGGGTTCATGACGCTGATGGCGCTGTTCACCCAGCCCGACGTCTTCCGCTCGGGCGCGGCGCTGCGCTCCGTCACCAACTGGGCCAACTACAACCATGGCTACACCAGCCGCATCCTGAACCTGCCGCAGGACGACTCGACCGCCTATCGCCGCTCGTCGCCCATCTACTTCGCCGAGGGGCTGAAGGGCGACCTGCTGATGCTGCACGGGATGGTGGACACCAACGTCAACTTCCAGGACGTCGTGCAGCTCAGCCAGCGGCTGATCGAGCTGGGGAAGACGAACTGGGAGCTGGCCGTGTACCCGGTGGAGGACCACGCCTTCACCCGCCCCGAGTCGTGGGCCGACGAGTACCGCCGCATCCTGGAGCTGTTCGAGCGCACGCTGCGGCCGGGCGCGCCGGCGTCCGCCGCGGGCGGAAACTGACGGCGTGGAGGCGAACTGCGACGCCTGTACGTGGCACGTTTTACGCATGCCGCGCACGTATCAGCGCGACAATCGGGGACGGGCGGAAGGCGGGGCGGGCGGCGGGGCTTCGGCCCCGCCCTCGTCATGATGAGATAAACGGTTGGAGCAAAACAACTTAGGACTTCCGGAGTGGCACGCGGGTTGCTTCTGATCGCTGGACAACGACCGAGAGACCGAGACTCTCCCCGTCGAACGGTGACCAGCCGAAGGAGGATGGACCATGACCAACCGCGTCGCCAACGCTCTATCGGAGACGCTGCCGCAGCCGAAGGGACCCTTCACCGATGCCGAGGCCCTGGAGCTGCTGATGGCCTATCGCAAGGACCCGTCGGACGTGCCGTGCCCGCTGTGCGGCCCCGGGAACATCGAGGTCCTGGCCTTCATCGAGCCGCAGATCGATCCGAACGGGTTCGCCTCGGTGACCGAGCCCGAGGGCGAGTACGCCGCCGCGCTGTACTGCCACAAGTGCTACCGCGCGGTCGGGATCCTCGCCGGCGCCATCCGCGAGGCGTAACGGCGAGACACCCCGTTCGGCTGACAACAGGTTCTTCCTCGACGATGGGGATCACGGCGGCGCCCGGCGAACGGGCGCCGCCGCTGCGTTGGAAGACAAATCCTGATGAACGCATCCGGAATGCAAACCAACTGTCCGGGTCTTGTGACACCAAATCGGATGATGCTCAGAATCTGTCAATAAGGCGGTCATACCTGTCACGACAACACATGGGTGTCACGCGACCAGCGGCAGAGTCCAAGTTGCGTTTGCTCACTCGCCACGCCTTGAGCCTCTAGGAAAATCCTTTCTCCACAATCAAGATCGAATCAATCCAAGCCTATCCCGCCCAGTACGTACACATCTCTTGACACTCATTCAGAGTTATCGTCAGATTCTGTCAAGAGGCACGGTCTCCCTGTCACGAGGCAGGGCTGGTTGTCACGGAAGCGGAGATGCTGTCCATGCGCGACCGATCCCCTCCCTCGGAAGACGAGCTGATCGCGATCGAGACACTCATCGCGCGGAAGCCGGACGGCATCCGGAGGCCGGAGCTGGAGGCGGCCTTCGCCGAGACGTTCGGCCGCACCATCGGCTACCGGACGCTGTTGCGGCGCCTGCGCCGGCTGATCGATCAGGATCGCGTACGAATCCAGGGTGAGGGCACGCGAACGACCTACGTCCCAGGCCCGGGGCTGGTGCTCGAGGCTCCGCCGCCGGAGGAAGGTTACGTTCCCCTGTCGCGGGAGGGCGCGCGGCTGCGGGCGCTCGTCCGCCGCCCGCTGGCCGAGCGCAGGCCGGTCGGCTATCAGACGGCGTTCATCGAGGCCTACCGTCCCAGGAAAACCTGGTATCTACCGAAACAGCTCCGGGAGCACCTTCACCAGATCGGGCGAACACCGGATGGCGAGCGGCCGGCAGGGACCTACGCGCGCGAGATCTTCGGCCGGCTGCTGGTGGACCTCTCGTGGGCCTCCAGCCGCCTGGAGGGGAACACCTACACGCGGCTCGATACGCTCAACCTGCTGGAGTTCGGCCAGCGCGCCGAAGGCAGGGAGATCGCCGAGGCGCAGATGATCCTGAACCACAAGGCGGCCATCGAGCTTCTCGTGGACCAGGCGGAGCGGGTCGGATTCAACCTCTTCACCTTTCAGAACCTGCACGCGGCGCTCTCCGAGAATCTGCTCGGCGACCCGGCGGACGAGGGGCGGCTGCGCACCCGCATCGTGGAGATCGCGGGCACCACGTATCACCCGCTGGCCATCCCCCAAGCCGTGGAGGACCTGTTCCGGCTGCTCCTCGCGAAGGCCGACGCCATTCCCGATCCGTTCGAACAGGCGTTCTTCGTGATGGTGCACCTGCCCTACCTGCAGCCTTTCGCGGACGTCAACAAGCGCACCTCGCGCCTGGGCGCGAACCTCCCGCTGATCAAGGCCAACCTCTGCCCGCTGTCGTTCATCGACGTGCCCGGGCACGCCTACATCGAGGCCATGCTGGCGGTCTACGAGCTGACCCGGGTCGACCTCCTCCGCGACGTGTTCGTCTGGGCGTACGAGCGCTCGTGCGCGCAGTACCGCGTCGTCCGCGACGCGGTGGGAGAGCCGGATCCGCTGCGGCTCCGCTATCGCGGGGAACTGGCCGAGGCCGTCCGCGAGACGGTCCTCGCCGGTGCGCCGCCGCGACTGGAGCTCCTGCGCGGCTGGGCGGAGAGGCGAGGTGTTCCGGCCGACGACGTGGACGCGTTCGCCGAGCGGGCGCTTGCGCTGCTGCTGGGGCTGCACGAGGGCAGCCTTCATCGCTACGGCCTTCTCGTCGGCGACTTCACCGCGTGGAGATCCCGTTTCGGCGCGGGACACTGATTGCCTGCAGCGCGGCAGGCAGGTTGCGATCACCCTTCGATGACCACGAATCGAGTGCTTTTGCGGGGGAGAGGGTGAGGCGATGAGCACGGCGCAGTTTCCGGCGGAGACGGGGGCGGACGGGGCGTTCGTGCGGCAGCGGTACACGATCCGCGGCCGCATCACCGCCGACGGGTCGTCGGGGTTCCCGGCGGAGGCGGGGCGATACCATCTCTACGTCTCGCTCGCCTGCCCGTGGGCGCACCGGGCCATCATCGTCCGCAAGCTGCTGGGGCTCGAGGACGTGGTCTCGATGTCCGTGGTCGACCCGATCCGCGACGAGCGGGGGTGGGCATTCCGCGAGGGCGACGGCCACGGGCCCGATCCCGTCTGCGGCTTCCGGTTCCTCTCCGAGGTGTATCTCCGCACCGACCCGTCGTACACCGGCCGCTTCACCGTCCCCTGCATCTGGGACCGGGTGACGGGGCGGCTGGTGACGAACAACTATCCCGACATCACGATCGACTTCGAGACGCAGTTCACCGCCTTCCACCGCCCCGGCGCGCCGGACCTGTATCCGCCGCACCTGCGCGGGGAGATCGACGCGGTGAACGAGGTCGTGTACCAGGACGTGAACAACGGCGTGTACCGGGCCGGCTTCGCCGCGTCGCAGGAGCGCTACGAGGAGGCGGTGCGGGCGCTGTTCGCGAGGCTGGACTGGCTGGAGGAGCGGTTGGCGGGCCGGCGCTACCTCGTCGGCGGGCAGCTGACGGAGGCGGACGTCCGGCTGTTCACCACGCTGGCGCGGTTCGACGCGGTGTACGTGGGCCACTTCAAGTGCAACCTGCGGCGGCTGGTCGACTTCCCCAACCTGTGGGGCTACGCGCGCGACCTGTTCCAGCGCTCCGGCTTCGGCGAGACGGTGAACTTCGACCACATCAAGCGGCACTACTACATGACGCACGACCGGCTGAACCCCTCGCGCATCGTGCCGCTGGGGCCGCTGGTGGACTGGACGGCGCCGCACGACCGCGCGCGCCTGTCGTGATGGCGGATGGGGTGGTGATCCGCGACGCGCGCGAGGAGGACCGTGACGCCGTCCGCGAGCTGACGCTGCGCGCCTACGCCGAGTACGCAAGGGTGATGGCGCCGTCCGCCTGGGCCGGGCTGGAGGGCGCGATCCACCGCGCGCTGGACGAGGACGCGGCGGCCGAGCGGATCGTGGCGGAGCACGACGGGAAGCTCGTCGGCAGCGTGATGCTGTATCCCCCGGAAACGGACGCGTACGGCGGCGCCGCGAACGCCGCGCCCTGGCCCGAGCTGCGGCTGCTCGCGGTCTCGCCCGACGCGCGGGGGATGGGGGTGGGGCAGGCGCTGGTGGACGAATGCGTGCGCCGCGCGCGTGCCGGCGGCGCCACGGAGCTGGGGCTGCACACCTCGCAGAGCATGCGGGCGGCGCTCCGGATGTACGAGCGCATGGGGTTCGTCCGCGCGCCCGAGCACGACTTCCACCCCGACGGCGCCGAGCATGTGTGGGGCTTTCGCCTCGATCTCACGCATCGCGACGAAACTCAGATGAAATCATCGCAGGCTGACGACGCTCGCTAAATCCTGTCATCACCCGGCCCGCACGAAGGCGACAACCGGCGCCGCGTGCAATCTCCCATCGCGCAGCCATCCAATCTCGAAAAGCTTGCAGCGCAGGCGAGCGCTCCGGCACTATGCAGGCACGGAGATCATCATCTCCGTACATGGTGATCTGGAAATCCGAATCGCGTTTCATCCCCGTCCGCCATCACTCTGAACGGCCCCGATCCGCAGGTCGGAGATCCAAGCCAATCCACCAGGCTACCATCCATGCCCGCCGGTTTTTCGCCCCGCCTCACCGCATCCCTCGCGCTGCTCGCCGCCGCTGTGATGGCGATCCCGTCGCCGGCGGCTGCGCAGCCGCGGCTGTCCATCGGCGGCGACCTGGGATATGCGCCGAGTTACGTCTGGCGCGGGGTGACGCGGTCGGAGCGCCTGGTGCTCACCCCCGCCGCGTTCGTGCGGCTGGATGCCGGCGCGAACGTCCTCTCCGCCGGCGCGTGGAGCGCGGTGGAGATGCGGAAGGCGTCGCCAGGGACGCTCACGCTGCGGCCGCCGGACGAGTGGGGGCCGGGCGAGCTGGACCTGTGGGCCCAGTACACCCGCCACGTCGCACGTACGGACGTGAGCCTGGGCGTCGTCCGCTACGTCTTCGCGGACAACGCGCCGGCGACGGAAGCCTATCTCCAGATCTGGCCGGACTCGCTCCCCATCCCCATAGACCTGCGCGGCGCGGCATACGTGGGGCTGGAGGGCGATCACCCCGCGTACGCCGAGGTCGAGGCCAGCCACTCGTTCTCCCTCATCCCCCTTCCCAGCGGGCCGCCGTCGCTGCTGGTGGGCGCCACCGCGGGCTTCAGTCTCAACGCCCCGGACGACGCGCGTCCCGTGCGCTTCGCGGATACAGGGCCGACGCACCTGATGCTCGGGGCCACGCTGCTCATCCCCGTGAATCGGACCACCGCGCACATCGGCGTGCGTCACCAGCGCAGCTTCGACGAGGCCGCGCGGCAGCTGGCGCCGGGGCGCGAGAGCGACCACCGGACGTGGGGCGAATTCGGCGTTTCGTACGTGATCGGCACGCCCAGAAAGGCGAAGTGAGATGCGCACCGCCCGCTGGCTGATCGTGGCCGCCACCGCCGCCGCGTGGGGATGCGTCCCGCGGGCGATCCAGCTGCCCACCGCGCAGTCGCCCGAGCCGGTGGCGCGCGACACGGGCGGGCTGCACGCGGGGTTCGCGCGCGTGGACATCACCCCGCCGCCGGGGCCGGCGATGGTCGGCTACGGGACGGAAGGAAAGGCGGCCCACGGCTACCGCGGCCGCCTGTACGCGCGGGCGATGGTGCTCGAGGACCGGCGCGGCGAGCGGCTGGCCATCGTGGGGCTGGACCTGGGGATGGCGTCCGTCCTCCTCCACCGCCGCGTGGCCGCGCTCACCCGCGACACCCCCGTGGCCATCGGCGCGGACCGGCTGCTGCTCTCGGGCACGCACACGCACAGCGGGCCCGGCAACTTCTTCGGCGTGCCGGGGATCGACGCGTTCGCGTCCACCCGTGGCGGCTACGACGCGCGGCTGACGGATTTCCTGATCGCCCGCATCGCCCTGGCGGTGCGGATGGCGGCGGATTCGCTGCGCCCGGCGCGCGCCGCGTGGGCGGTGGACACGGTGTGGGGACAGACGCGCATCCGCAGCGACAGCGCGTTCCGCAGCAACTCGCCGCCGTGGCGGTATCCCCATCCGCCGGCGGGGCTCGACTCGCTGCAGGCGGGCGTCGACCCCGCGTGGCGGATGCTGCGCGTGGACGTGATGCGCGACGGGAAGTGGGTGCCGCGCGGCGCCTTCAGCATCTTCGCCATCCACGGCACGGCCATCCCCGGCGCCAACGAGCTGTTCGACCCCGACGTGCACGGGATCGTCTCACGCGCGGTGGAGGCCCACGTCGACGAGCTGGCCGGCCGCGGCGAGGCGATGCGGCGCTGGGGCGTGCACCTCTTCGGCAACGGCGCCGAGGGCGACGTGTCGCCGGTGTTCACCGACGAAAGCCGCTGCCCCACGCCGGAGATCGGGCGCGCGCGACGGCTGTCGGGCCCGCGCACGCCACCGCAGCCGGACTACTGGGTGCCGGTCGCCGACACCGCGTTCGACCGCTGCCTGCGTCACGGAAAGCGCCTGGCCGACACCCTCGGCCGCACGCTGGCGGCGAAGGCGGTGCGGCAGTTCGACCGGCTGGGCGCGCACATGGACAGCCTCGACGCGGAGCTCACGCGCGGGCTGCGGATCGAGCGCGCGTTCGCCACGCTGCCGCTGGTGCGCAGCACGGAGACGGGCGACCTGTGCCCCGAGCCGCGCGTGGGGACGGGCTTCGCCGGCGGCGCGGAGGACGGGCGGTCGCGGCTGTACGGGTGGCGGCTGCTGGGCTTCGTGCCGCCGGGGTTCGCGATGGACCACGACACCGCGTACCGGGGCCTCACCTGCCACCGGCAGAAGCGGCTCGCGCTGGGGCGGCTGGGGCTTTTGCAGGGGATCGTGGCGGGGCCGCACGGGCTTCCCGAGGTGGCCCAGGTGAGCGCCGTGCGCATCGGCGGCCTGGTGATCGGCACCCTTCCCGCCGAGCCGACGACGACCGTGGGCGCGCGCATCCGCGCCGCGATGGCGTGGCACGCGGGGATGCAGCCCGACAGCGTGGCGGTGATGGCGGTGACCAACGGCTACATCCAGTACATCACCACCCCCGAGGAGTACCGCTTCCAGTACTACGAGGGCGGCGCGACGGAATTCGGGCCGTGGGAGTCGTGGTTCTTCCAGGACGCGCTGTCGCGGCTGGCGGCCACGCTGCGGCCGTCGTCGACCGGCGCGCCGCCGGGGCGCGTGACGCCGCTCACCGCGTTCCGCGGGGAGGGGCTGGAGAGCTTCCCCGACTCGGGCGGCCCGACCGAATCGCGCATCACCCGCGCGTTCCGCGAGTACCGCTGGCGGGGGGATACGCTGGTGGTGCGCTGGAACGACGTCCGCCCCGGCCGCCTGATCCCCGCCGACGCGCCGGTGCTGGCGGTCGAGCGGCAGGACGGCGGCGAGTGGCGGACGGTGACGTGGGACGACGACAACGAGCTGGAGGTGCGCGGCGTCCGCCGGCTCGGCGGCCGCGGGTACGAGTGGGAGGCGCGCTGGCGTCCCTGCCGCCGCCCCGCAGGGGAGACGTATCGCATCGTGCTGCTCGAACGCCCCGGCCTTCCCCCGCTCACCGGCGAGGGGCTGCGCTCCGGCCCCGTGCCGCGCTGCGAGGACGATCTCCGCCCCTGATCCCACGGCGGCGAGTCGCTGCGAAAAAGCAGGAGGCACTGGAGATCCCGATCTCCAGTGCCTCCATCGTTTCATACCGGCTGCCGCAATTGATTGTGCATTCCGATCAGATGTCATTCCGAGCGGCGCCGCTGCTCCGAACCTCCAATCGCGCTGATGCCAAGCGGCGCCCGAGGAATCTGTGGCATGCGTCCGAGCAACAGACGGCCTGTGGCTCGGGAGCCGGCCACAGATTCCTCAGGCGCCACGGC